>CAZLLL010000244.1:0-5720 GCA_964560255.1 uncultured Methylomonas sp. | reverse complement strand
AGGCAAACAAAAATACTGCGTCATAATTGCACAACTTATTCAATTCCCATTCCATTAGAGTTGTTCTTATGAATATTCATTAATAATCAGTATGTTATATTTTTTTAGTGTACTTAATTTTTTGAAAAAACGGATGAAACTGTATTTTACTTGAGTTCTTAACAAATATATTATTTTAATTAATTGATTTTAAATAAGATTTTTTTATTTTATTCACAAGAACAACTCTATTGATTAACTTCTTTCACTTTCACTGAGGGAAACTTGAAGATTTTCCCTAGGTGTCAATTTAAGGACAAATTGGGGCAGCTTTCATTACAAATAGTCGTTAATGATTTTCGTTAACAAGGAATTGCTGGAGCCCTTTACCACATCAGTATAACTGGCTGTAACAAAATTTTGGGCATAAAAAAGGCTCATTGCTTGATAAGCAATGAGCCTGAATTTATCAATTAGGTAATTTAGAGCAAATTACCATGAATAATAAATGTTTTAGAAGTTGTGATATTGCGCTCTTACTTTTTTGAATTTATCAACCGCCTGTCCCATTATCTCTTCAGCTTTTGCATGTTGATCTTTTTTGTAAGCCGAACGCGCTTTTTTTAGCTTTCCAAGAGCTCTATCACGATTTGCTAATACAACAGAGCTTTGAATCGTTTTACCCGTCTGTTTAGTCTTCTTCAGTAAAGCCATCACAGTATCTTTATCAGCTCCACTTTTCATTGCGGCTAAGGTTTCTTCTGCAATAGTGACTGTATCATCTAATGCTTGTACAACACCTTCCGGAGTCTGGTTCTGAACTTTTCCTAAAGGCTTTGCCATAGCAGAAGGAGTTACTGCAAGCATTGCAAAGCTAACGAAAAAAGCCATTACTAATTTTTTAAATAAACTCATCTTAGATTTCACCTATTTTATAAATAATTATTTTAGTGTTGATGCATAATGAAAAGCATACGCATAGTACAAATTATACCACAAGCAACACCGTAAAAATTTTAAAAATTAATAACTTATATAGATTATGGTTAATTTTTAACGCCTGCTTGCATTTCCTCAGCAAAGCATCGCACTTACTCAGGAATAAGTCCTTCACCTACCGTAACCACTTTAAGTGCATTTGTGCCGCCCTCTTGCCCAGTCAGGTCGCCTTTAGTAATAATAAAGGTGTCTCCTGTTTCGGCATAATGAAATCTTTTTAACAACTCGATGATTTCTCTATTCAATTGCTCATGACTTTGCTCTTTAAACTGAAAATAAATAGGTATGACACCACGATATAAAGTCACCTTACCTAAAGTTGCTTCCTGGCTACTAAATGCAAAGATCGGTAAGCATGACCGGATACGTGACATCCATAAGGGTGTTGCGCCTGATTCAGTTAACGAGACCAGACCTTTTATATCGGTATGATTTGCCATATACATTGCTGCCATAGCAATTGCCTCATCAACACGTTTAAAACGTGTATTGACCCGATGTTTAGATACGCTTGCTGCATACTGCTTATCCGTCTCTAGACACACACGCACCATGGCTTCTACAGTTTGTACGGGGAACTTGCCCGCTGCTGTCTCTGCTGAAAGCATAATGGCATCTGTGCCATCAAGCACCGAATTCGCAACATCAAAAACCTCTGCACGTGTCGGAATTGGATTTTCAATCATTGATTCCATCATTTGCGTTGCTGTAATCACGGCTCGATCCAGCTGACGCGCACGCTTAATAAGTATTTTTTGCGCCGCAGGTAAATTAGCATCGCCAATTTCTACCCCTAAATCGCCTCGTGCAACCATGATGACATCAGAAGCCAGAATAATTTCATCCATGGTCTTTTCTTCCATGGCTTCCGCACGTTCAATTTTAGCCACGATGCTTGCATGACAATCAACATCTGCTAGTAGACTGCGAGCTAAATGCAAATCATCCGCACAACGCGGAAAAGAAACCGCGACAAAATCCGCCTGAATTTTACCAATGGTGACAATATCTTCTTTGTCTTTTTCCGTTAGTGCTGCTGCCGATAAGCCACCGCCTAACAGGTTGATACCTTTATTATTGGATAAATACCCACCGACCACTACCGTACAGTTAATACGCCCCTTGACAACATCAACGACATCCAGAACAACTCGACCATCATCTAATAAGATGCGACTGCCTTCTTTTACTTCATTCGCTAATGTTTCGTAAGTTATACCGACTTGAGTATTATCACCTGCATTCTCACCCAGATTAATATCTAAAGCAAAGGCCTGATCTTGGTCTAACCAGACTTTATCATCAGCAAAGCGAGCGATACGAATTTTTGGGCCTTGTAAGTCAGCTAAAATCCCTACTCTGCGACCCGTTTTTTTCGATAAGGCACGAACAGTATCTGCGCGATCTATATGGTCTTGAGCACAACCATGAGAGAAATTTAGGCGCACTACATCAATCCCGGCATAAAAAAGTTTTTCTAAA
Organism: uncultured Methylomonas sp.; assembly: GCA_964560255.1. Lineage (GTDB taxonomy): Bacteria > Pseudomonadota > Gammaproteobacteria > Methylococcales > Methylomonadaceae > Methyloprofundus. The sequence goes on along the minus strand of CAZLLL010000244.1, from coordinate 3,260 downwards.
ATATCGGGTTTATCTGTTGCCGGACCGAGGGTTGCTACAATTTTCGTTCTTCTGATTTCAGGCATATAAGAGGGTTTTAGCTATTTAAGTTATCTAAAATAAATAAGGATTCAATTAAAAATAACTGGATCACCTACCAGCCAAGTGCTGGGTTTAATTTATCAGGTTTAATGGAGGTGTGTAGCAGCCAGTGGACTGAAGTCCGCTCTACTACACGCCCAGTACATTTAAATGTTTATTTTGCATTCATCAAAGCAATTGTTGTATCTATCATGCGATTTGAAAACCCCCACTCGTTATCGTACCACGCCAGTACTTTTACTAATGTTCCACCCGTTACTTTAGTCAAGCTTGCTTCATACGTTGAAGAAGCAGGATCATGGTTAAAGTCCATTGATACTAATGGTTTAGTATTAATATTCAAGACACCTTTTAATGAACCTTCAGATGCGGCAACAAGTAGCTGATCAATTTCTTCTTTTGTAGTTGCTCTTGATGCGACAAATGTTAAATCAACAACCGATACATTGATGGTTGGTACACGCATTGCAAAGCCATCCAGTTTACCAGCCATTTCCGGTAACACTAGACCGACCGCTGCAGCCGCGCCCGTTTTGGTCGGAATCATCGATTGCGTCGCTGAGCGTGCACGACGTAAATCTTTATGATACACATCGGATAAAACCTGATCATTTGTGTAAGAATGGATCGTAGTCATTAAACCACTTTCAATCCCGATACCATCAATTAGCGGTTTAACTAAAGGTGCAAGACAGTTGGTTGTACAAGAAGCATTAGAAATAACAGTATCAGTCGCTTTTAAAACATCATGATTGACACCGTAAACAATCGTTGCATCAACATCTTTTCCACCAGGTGCCGAGATAATCACTTTTTTTGCACCTGCGGACAAATGTGCCGACGCTTTTTCCTTAGTGGCAAAAAAACCAGTACATTCATGTACCACTTCAACACCTAATTCAGCCCAGGGGAGCTTTGCTGGATCTCTTTCTGCCAGGACTTTGATCTTATCGCCATTAATTACAATATAATCGCCTTCCACGCTTACTTCAAAAGGAAATTTCCCATGCACAGTATCATATTGTGTTAAATGCGCATTCGTTTCTGCATCGCCTAAATCATTGATTGCAACAACTTCAACTTCACCTGTACGGCCCGCTTCATATATAGCACGCACAACATTACGCCCAATTCGACCATAACCATTAATTGCAATTTTAATCGCCATCCAGTTTTCTCCTTAAAGATATATTATTTGAGACTTATCCATACAATAAAAAGCATGGAAATCTGAGGACTATAACAAATTTTTTATGGGTTAGTCCATCGAAATTGTTTAAAGTCGCACAAAAATAGCAAAGAAGAGTTAACTCTGTACTCACATTGAGCGGGTATGGTTTTATATTTTTCGATTAAATTTTAATTTTAAAACAAATGGTTATACTAAGTTTATTAGGTTTCAACGACTTATATAGGATCATTTAAAATCAATGTGTTACATGCAATTAAAAATACCTAATTTCTAATGTTATATTTTTATTATTTATACGGTTTTCCATAACACTCTAATAATTAATGTATTTTTAATATAAAAAAACAGACAATAGACCCGCTTAATGTAAGTTTAAGTGATCATTCGGCAGCTTTAAAAATAAAATATTGTATTAACTTAGGAACGTGCATGAAATAACTTGAGCAACTGACTTGTCTTTTTGTCCGTCTTCGGTGTTGCACAAACAGTTACGTAGCTCGCTATGCGCCGTGTGTGCGCCTTGAATACGAATAAAAATCCTGCGTCAGTTGCTCAATTTATTTCGTGCCCATTCCTTAAAATGGCATCCTTGATTTGTTAGTTTGCACTTTCGACTAAAATCACCTAGTATTCCCAGAGTAGCCTGTATGAAGTTCAACCCTTAAATCGGTAACCAAACTTTAAACGGGACGGAATTTTTAGCCTTAACCCTCACTCCGAGATTTCATCTAACTCTGATAATTCGGTGTTGAAAACCACACACATAATAATCTCTATTACGAGCATATACACATGTCAGTATCACTAAACACGCTTGAAACGATCGTCCGCGAAGCAGGCGACATTGCCTTAAGTCAATTTAATGACTTACAAAATCTAGAAGTTTCTCAAAAAAGCCCACGAGATTTCGTCACAGCCGCCGATGTTGCAGTAGAAAAGTTTTTAAAAAAGACACTTGCTCAACATTTTCCTGAATATGGCTTTTGGGGAGAAGAAAGCGGAAAAACTGAAAATCAGCTTCAACGCTGGATTGTTGACCCCATTGATGGTACTCATTCTTTTACTAAAGGGCAGTATTTCTGGTCTATCAGCATCGCACTTGAAATTAATGGTGAATTGATAATCGGTGCTGTGTACGCGCCGGCACTCAATGATTATTACTGTGCTAAAAAGGATCAAGGTGCATTTAAAAACGGCCAGAAAATTAATGTCTCAGATGAAACTGATTTAGGTAACTCAATGATTGCTACTGGATTTGCCTGTTTACGCTCTTATCTGGAAGAAAATAATCTGGAACGATTTTGCAGAATCGCACAGCGAACCACGGGACAACGTCGCTTTGGTTCGGCTGCCATGGATTTATGCCTAGTCGCCGATGGGCAAGTTGATGCTTTTTGGGAACAAGAACTCAATTTATATGATATAGCTGCCGGTGCTTTAATTGTATTGGAAGCAGGAGGAACAATAACAGATTTCAAAGGCAAAGCGGGCGTATTTCCAAAGCAAATTCTTGCTAGTAATGGGACTATTTTAGATGAGCTACTAACACTGATGTAAATACCCTCTCAGCTAGGCGATGTCATCCTGTCCTTAGGGAGATGGAAACAAATAATCATCCAATATTGCTAGTCTTTTTGTCCGTCTTCTGCGTTGTAGTAACCGGCGTATAGTAAGCTACGTAACGGTTACTACAACGCAGAAGATGGACAAAAAGATCAGCAATATTGGGCATCCTTCATTTGCCCCCAAAAGTAGTTTACACTTTTTTAGCTTGAAATCTCTTTGGCTTATAGAAAAATCAAGAAGAGTAAGCGTTTACAAGCAAGTGCTTCATTTACCATTTTACAAAAGTGTAAACTGGTAAATGAAAGATGCCCAATATTGGATGATTATTTGTTTCCATCTCCCTAATTTTGGGTAAAAATAAAAGTGGCATAATACGAGTGATCATCATATCTGAATTTCAATTCGATTTGCTTCATTATCA
>CAZLLL010000243.1:0-5722 GCA_964560255.1 uncultured Methylomonas sp. | reverse complement strand
GCAACCGTTACGTAGCCAGCTATGCGCCTGTTACTATGCCTTGAATACGAACAAAAACCCTGCCCAATATTGGACGATTTTTTATTTCCAGCTCCCTAAGAATGCCAGAGGTGGTCATATCTTCAGCAACAGGGATTTGAGATTGTGCTATCCCTTGTTGGGGTTCGTGCCTCACCCGCAACCTACACTTATAGTAATCGCTTTAATGGTCAGAAGTTTAAATGCATAAGTTAATAAATATTTATTCCTATAATCCGTGTGTGCGCCTTAAATACAAACAAAAATACTGTGCCAATTGTCACTTTTGCAGAAGTATAATAGCTTTAGCTATTGCTTGTTTCATAAAAATCTAAAGATTTTTAACTCCTGCGCTGTTTAGATATTAATAAAGTAGTAAACTACTTATTACATGCCGATTCCTCAGCAATAACAAAATGTCTTTAATAAAATCACACAAATTTCTATCTTTTTCTTTTGCGTACACCCTTTTTATTATTTACGGTAGCCTTGTTCCACTAAACTACCGATACCTGCCATTTGATGATGCATTATTATACTTCCAGCAAATTCGCTACCTGGATCTAGGCGCTGCTTCCAGAGCTGACTGGATTTCCAATATCGTCTTATATATACCACTGACTTTTTCTCTGGCCTCTGCATTTGTTAATAGATTAAAGCCTTTCCAAATCTTTATCAGCTTTATATTGCTACTCACTTTCAGTCTATCGCTGGCCGTCACCATTGAGTTTTACCAATTATTCTATCCTCCAAGGACGGTCTCACAAAATGACTTGATTGCGGAAGCAATAGGGAGTGTTATTGGCTTAATACTGTGGTTTGGGTACGGAGGTCGCTTACAAAAACTTTATGCGCACATCTTACAGGGCGGCAAACAAGCATTATTAGCAAGTGCCGTCTTATATCTCTTCGCTTATTTGGCTATCAGCTTTTTTCCTTATGATTTTGTTACCTCAATTCAGGAACTAACAAACAAATTACATTATGGAAGTGATGCATTTTTTATCTCATCCAGTTGCGGTGGACTGGTTTTCTGTAATACTAAATTAGTCGTAGAAATTTTTACAGTGATCCCTCTCGGATTATTTTTAGCTGTCTTGCTGGAAAGGCATCCACGCAGACGCTCAGCCGTTATGCTAATTGGCTTTATTATTGGTATCATTATTGAAATAATTCAACTTTTTCTTATTTCAGGCATCGCTCAGGGAGTATCAATTTTTACACGAGTTGCTGGCCTGGGGCTGGGAGAGTTTGTTTATACTAAAATTTCCACCTTTAAAAAACCTAGCATTACTGTCAATTTTAAAAAATACCTCAGTCTGGCATTCGTTCCCTATATTTTCTTATTAGCACCGTTAAATGGCTGGAAACTTTTCCCGCCATCATTTTCTTCTGCCGTTACTGAAAAAATTCATGCAATCCACTGGCTACCTTTTTATTATCATTACTTCACGTCCGAAGCAGTTGCTTTAACAAGTTTACTCAGTGTATTTGCAATGTATTTCCCAATTGGTCTCGGCGTTTGGTTGTGGTATCTACCTAAAAACAATTCATCGTATAAATATATTGCGGGCTTATTTGCCTTGGGCTTATGCTTTGTTATGGAAGCAGGAAAACTCTTTTTTCTGGGCAAACACCCCGACCCGACTAACCTGATTATCAGTTTTGCATCGGCTATTATTACTTATGCTGTTGCAGAGCTTATGTATCAATGGTTTCGCCAATCCGAGATAAAGCAGCCGATGCAACACAATGAAGCTCTATTGGATTCTTCAGCAAACCCGCGCTCCATTTCTTCTACTGACAAACAGGCTGGCAATTCATTTGCAAAAGGCTTATCCAGCATCCTTGTTGCCTTGCTATTGTGGAAATTAATTGATTACCCTGGCAGTTCAGCCGGTTTAGCTGCTGCATTACTGCTGTATGGCATCCTGCTGCAAAAATATTCATACACATGGCTGGTCGTTATACCTGCGCTATTGCCTGTTTCAGACTTTTCACCCTGGACGGGCCGGTTATTTTTTACCGAATTCGATTATTTCGTTGTATTAAGCTTCGCAATAAGCTTATGGTATGGCAGATGGAATTCTCCCTTAAAAATCCTCAAGCCACTTGCACTGCTCTTCCTGACTATTTATATAGCCTGTTATTTTATCAGTCTGCTAATAGGTTTATTACCCTTACAAACAATGGATGCCAATGCCTTTGCTAATTATTATAGTCACTATAATAGTCTTAGGGTAGCCAAGGGATTAATCTGGGCCAGCTTGTTTTTACTACTATTAGCCTACAAGCAACACTCGCTAAAAAAAATCAAAAGATATTTTACTTACGGGATCTTGACTGGCTTGATAGCCACTGTGTTATTTAGCTTTTGGGAGCGTATTGTTTTTACTGGCTTATTCGATTTCTCTTCTGATTTTCGTATTAGCTCTACTTTCTATAGTATGCATATTGGGGGCGCTTCCTTAGACGCTTACCTATTATTAAGCATGCCTTTTATTTGCTTGTTGTTTATACAATTAAAAAATAGTATAGTGCGCACTTTATTTATTCCACTGCTATTCAGTGCCAGCCTCTATACACTATTAGTCACCTATTCCAGAGGAACCTATATTGCCTTTATTTTGGCAACTATTATTTTGCTAGCAGGATTAACTATCTTTTTCAGAAGTCAAATAGCTCAGCACTGGAAAAAAGTGCTTTGGTTGCCCCTGTTTTTAATACTCACCGCAATTGTGACTGTACCTATTTTAAAAGGCTCATTTATTCAGCACCGCTTCAGCCAGGCATCTCAGGAAGTGGGCACTCGGAGTAATCATTGGCGCAATGCTATCAATATGATGGATACTGGATTCATTAGCGCATTATTTGGGATGGGGCTAGGTTCATTTCCAAGAACTTATTTATGGAACAGCCTAGCAGACCAGGCTCCCGCAACCTTTCTTTTACAACATGATAACAAAGATAACTATTTACAGTTAGGGTCAGGCAGACCCTTATATATAGAACAGATAATAGATATTGCAGCTTATTCAAACTACAAACTAAAACTTGATTATCGAACGGATTCTGTTGACAGCCGTCTGAATATTTCAATTTGTGAAAAGGCAATTCAACACTCTTTTTACTGTCAGGGAGTAGATCTGATAGCCTCAGAAAAACAGACTCACTGGCAGCATTATGAACACACTATCAACACACAAAGCATTGGTGATTCCTTCAGACCCGTAAAACTGGTATTGCATAATAGCCAGCCTAACACCAGTATAGATATTAAAAATATTTTTTTAAATTCTGTTTATAGAAAGAACGTGCTAAAAAATGGAAACTTCTCCAAAGGAATGGATCACTGGTTTTTTACATCGGATGATCATATCCCATGGCGTACCGAAAATCTCTGGGTACAAACCCTTTTTGATCAAGGCTGGCTGGGACTCATCAGCTTTAATTTACTTCTGTTATACTTTTTTGCCAATCTATATCTGCAGTCTCGAAAACAAGACTACTTTTCGCTGATCACGCTAACTTCATTAAGCGGATTCTTAGTTTTAAGTGTTATTGACAGCACGCTTAATCAGCCAGTCATTTCGCTATTGTTTTTTCTGACCCTATATATTTCCCTACTCAGAACTGACAGTAAGGTAACTCGCAATAAATACCCTACTCATATTATGAATTACTAAACAGACTCACCTTTAACTTAAGGAATGGGCATGAAATAAGTTGAGCAACTGACGCAGGATTTTTGTTCGTATTCAAGGCACACACACGGCGCATAGCAAGCTACGCAACTGTTTGTGCAACACCGAAGACGAACAAAAATCCTGCGTCAAATGTACACAACAACATTCCCATTCCTAAAAATATTCACTTCTCTTAACTCTGGAATAAAAAATGCTTACAAGCGCAAATATCACCATGCAATTTGGCGCCAAACCACTCTTTGAAGATGTCTCAGTCAAATTTTCCAATGGGAATCGCTATGGACTCATTGGTGCGAATGGCTGTGGAAAATCAACCTTTATGAAAATTTTAGCAGGCGATCTGGAGCCTACAGTCGGTAATATATCAAAAAACCCGCATGAGCGTATTGGCAAATTAAAACAAGATCAGTTTGCCTACGAAGAATACGCAGTTCTCGATACTGTCATTATGGGGCACGAAGAACTCTGGGCGGTAAAATCAGAGCGTGATGCCATTTATGCTAATCCTGAAATGACAGAAGCTGACGGTATGCGTGCTGCAGAGCTTGAGTCTGAATTTGCCGAAATGGATGGCTATACGGCTGAAGCAAGAGCAGGTGAATTATTAGCGGGTCTCGGCATTCCTGTTGAACAACATTACGGCTCCATGACTGCCGTAGCACCTGGCTGGAAATTACGAGTATTACTCGCGCAGGCCTTGTTTTCAGAGCCAGACATCATGTTGCTGGACGAGCCGACCAATCACCTTGATATTAATGCAATCCGCTGGTTAGAGGGTATATTAAATGAACGCAAATGTACCATGATCATAATCTCTCATGACCGCCACTTTCTGAATAGTATATGCAGTCATATGGCTGATATGGATTACGGTGAATTACGCATATATCCAGGTAATTATGATCAATACATGACGGCCGCCACACAAGCAAATGAGCAATTACTCTCTGATAATGCCAAAAAGAAAGCACAGATTGCCGAACTCAATGCCTTTGTCAGTCGTTTTTCTGCTAATGCATCAAAATCTAAACAAGCAACTTCCCGCGCCAGACAAATCGAAAAAATTGAACTCGCTGATATAAAGCCTTCTAGCCGAAGAAGCCCTTTTATCCGTTTTGAACAAAGCAAAAAACTACACCGTCTAGCACTTGAGGTAGAGGGATTAAGTAAGCAGTATGATACTGAGCTGTTTACTGACCTCAACCTGATGATTGAAGTAGGTGAACGGGTTGCTATTATTGGTCCAAATGGCATAGGTAAAACCACTTTATTAAACTGCCTGATGGGTGATACCGAACCCTCAGCAGGCAAAATAAAATGGTCTGAAAATGCTGAATTTGGCTATTATGCACAGGATCATGCCGCTGAATTTATCAACAACGAACAATTATTTGACTGGATGGCGCACTGGCGTAAGCCTGGTGATGATGATCAAGCTATTCGTGGGATTTTAGGGCGTATGCTATTTTCTCAGGATGATATTGCTAAAAAGGTACAGGTGTTGTCCGGGGGAGAACAAGGCCGGATGATATTTGGCAAGCTGATGTTACAACGTGCCAACATAATGTTAATGGATGAGCCCACCAACCACCTTGATATGGAGTCAATTGAAGCACTTAATCTAGCACTGGAAAATTATCCTGGTACACTGATTTTTGTTAGCCATGATCGGGAGTTCGTTTCTTCACTCGCCACCCGTATACTAGAAATGACACCCACTGGCATTATTGACTTTAAAGGAACCTATGAAGACTATTTAAGTAGCCAGAATCTGGCTTAGAAATGTGCATGACACACTTGAGCAACTTTTAGCACAAGGTTGGTTCGAATTTATTCGTATCGTGCGAATGAATTCGCATCGACAGTTGCTCAGTTTATTTCGTGCTCATTCCTTAAGATTAACTGAATAGATATATTTAGCCAAGTAGCCTATAGTGACGAGCTTAACGCAACTCCCCCAACATCTACAGCTTCCCTTGAAAACTAAACAGGCTCAA
>CAZLLL010000242.1:0-5738 GCA_964560255.1 uncultured Methylomonas sp. | reverse complement strand
AAGTTACATGCCTAAGTACCGTAAAGGCATTGGTTGTAGAAGGCTACGCCCTAGGCTGTCGAAGTAAGGCATTAAATCATAATTTTCAATGGCTTAATTATTATTTTTGCCTAAAAACAGTGTTTTTTAGCGTTCTTTTTAAAAACAATCAATAACTTACAATAAAATCATATTTTTATCAGGCACATAAATTACTTTATTTGTGACTTTATTTTCCCATAATTTATCTTCTCAAACTTACTGTAATATATTGTTTTTATTTAAAATATATGGGTATTATAAAGTAAAAAAATGAGAGTATAAAATAGACTCTAATATGAGGGCTTCGACAGCCTAGGGTAGCCCTTTATCTCTTACATTGAGCGGGTCTATTGTCTGTTTTTTCATATTAAAAATACATTAATTATTAGAGTGTTATGGAAAGCCGTATAAATAATAAAAATATAACATTAGAAATAAGGCATTTTTAATTGCATGTAACACATTGATTTTAAATTATTCTATATAAGTCATTGAAACATAAAGACTTAATATAGCCATTTGTTTTAAAATTAAAAGTTAATTGAAAAACATAAAACCATACCCGCTCAATGTGAGTTATCTACACTCTTTTCTGATCTCCTGATTTGTGATGAATAGTTTTTACGTTAAAGCTATATTATGTTCGACCCTAGATTGCCTGAATACACAAGATATTGTATATAGGTTCAAGCCAACTCCCTATTGCTACCCTGACTAAAAATGAAACCATATTATATGACAGTTAAATCCTACAAGCCAAGATATGATCAGAAAATAAAATTATTTTAGGCAGCTAGAGGGTAATTTTATCAATAGGGTCAGCAGAGTAAATTTAAATTATTTTTTTTAAATGATAGATAATTATGGTCAATTAGAAATTTAAGATTACTCTGGCCTCATTGATTCAACAATAAATTAAACTATGTTAAATACCCTTTTTCTTGTAGCCATATCTCCTGTTTTGATCTACAATCCCCTTAAAGCTAAGGCAAGATTAATAATGTTTGGGCAATAATTCACAGTTTTACTATACTTCTTGCTACATAATAAAACTAATATCACTGTTCACTAAGGCAAAAACTATGGCTTCATTATCACAAATCTACAATTCACTTTTTATCCATACAAATAAAAAGATCAGTTTATCCTCATCACGCTTAGTTAATTATGACGAAGCAAGTAAACTAGATGCCATTGCTGCTGTCGATATATTAATTAGATATAAATCTACCGTGCATGAATTCACCGATGAGATTATTGCTTTTTGGGCATTACCTAGAAAAGTAATGGAACGCTATCGCTTTGATGATGCCGAGCAGCTAAATGAATGGTTAGATGGTATTTCTTAAAATCAATTTTTAAAGTATATTGCGCTAAAAATCACTGCTGGCTCTTTGCGGGCAAGCAGAATTTAGCAATGTAACTTAGGAACGTGCACGGAATAACTTGAGTAACTGACTTGTCTTTTTGTCCGTCTTCGGTGTTGCACAAACAGTTACGTAGCTCGCTATGCGCCGTGTGTGTGTCTTGAATACGAACAAAAATACTGCGTCATAATTGCACAACTTATTCAATTCCCATTCCTTAGCTTAATAAATATATTTTATTCTTTCAGGTTTTATCAATTCAAGAATATTTAATTCACAGCAAGCATATTATCCAATGCAATTTTGGCTAAGATTGCTTCTTCTTCGGCCACTGATATTTGATTAACCACCTTTCCTGCAACCAGATTTTCCAGAATCCAGGCCAGATGTTGTGGATCTGTACGGAACATCGTTGAACACATACTTAAAGCCGGTGACATAAAGTGCACATTCTTACCTTGCGCCTTACATTCATCATGCAAGCGATTCACTAAATTGAGTTCTGTTGCTACTAACCAGCGTGTATCGGGTTCTGCTTCGCGTACAATTTTTAAAATCGTTTCTGTTGAGCCAATATAATCTGCTTTTTGACACACCTCAAAACACGCCTCAGGGTGAGCTATTACTTTTGTTTCTGGGTAGCGCTGTAAAAAATCATCAATTTGCTCTGGCTGAAAAACCTGATGGACTGAACAGTACCCTCCCCAGAGTATCATTTTAGCCTGACGAATTTGTTCTACTGTTAATCCCCCCATCGGCTTGGTAAAATCCCAGACCGCCATTTCATTTAATGGAATTCCCATTAGGTACGCAGTCGTACGCCCTAAATGTTGATCAGGAAAAAATAAGATTTTTTCTCGTTTTGCAAAACTCCATTGTAGTATTTTTTGTGCATTCGATGAGGTACAGACTATACCTTCATGTTGCCCGCAAAACGCTTTTAAATCTGCGGCTGAATTAATATAAGTCACCGGAGTCACTACATTTTCAACATCAATAACCTGAGCTAACTCATCCCAGCAGCGTTGCACATTGGTTTTATTGGCCATATCAGCCATTGAGCAACCTGCTGCTAAATCGGGTAATATTGCAATCTGCTCAGGGCGAGACATGATATCCGCTACTTCCGCCATAAAATGTACACCACAAAAAACGATATATTGTGCATCCGATTCAGCGGCTTCTCTGGACAGCTTTAGTGAGTCACCAGAAATGTCAGCGTGCTGAAACACTTCATCACGTTGATAATGATGCCCTAAAATAATACAGCGCTTTCCAAGTGTTGCTTTTGCTGTCTGAATTTTAATTGCACATTCTTCATCTGAGAGTAATGCATAATCTTGAATTGCTAATGTAGTCATAAGAAATCTCAACTAACTTAGGGATGGGAATCAAATAACGTGTGCATTCTGACTTGTCTTTTTGTTCGCCTTCTACGTTGCGGAAACAGTTACGTAGCTAGCTATGCGCCTGTTACCGCGCCTTGAAGGCAAACAAAAATACTGCGTCATAATTGCACAACTTATTCAATTCCCATTCCTTAATAAATAGCGTATAAAGCTATAAACTTAATGTTTGTGTAGGCTGGTTTAGAATCGTGGACGACACACTATTGAACTTTCATATTAGATAAAACATATTGCTGGAGCACAAAAACATGTTTTTGTACTCCTTTGACAATACTATATTGCTAAAAAACGAATTGTTAATAAAGTGTCAAATAAATATAATATTTTTTCAGTAAACCAGTCAGGTTTTAATCTAAGGGAGCTGGAAACAAATAATCATCCAGTATTGCTGGTCTTTTTGTCCGTCTTCTGCGTTGTAGTAACCGTTACGTAGCCAGCTATGCGCCTGTTACTACGCCTTGAATACGAACAAAAATCCTGCCCAATACTGGACGATTATTTATTTCCAGCTCCCTAAACCTCTTCTTTCACAACAGGCTTATGCAATTTTATATTTAATTCCTTTAATTGCTGCTCGCTTATCTGTGCAGGTGCATTAACTAAGGGACACGCAGCTGTCTGTGTTTTAGGAAAAGCAATGACTTCGCGAATTGAACTTGAGCCTGTCATTAACATCACCAAACGATCCAGGCCAAAAGCCATACCACCATGAGGAGGGCAGCCATATTTCAGAGCTTCTAGCAGAAAGCCAAATTTATCATTCGCTTCCTGTTCGGCTATACCTAAAATATCCAGTACAGTCGCTTGCATCGCTGTTTTATTAATACGAATCGAACCACCACCCAGCTCTGTCCCATTAAGCACCAAATCATATGCCCGAGAGAGTGCCGTACCTGGGTTGTCTTTTAATGCCTCCATAGAACAACTCGGCGCTGTAAACGGATGATGAATAGCATTCCAGCGTTTGCCTTTATCATCCCATTCAAACATAGGGAAATCAACTACCCAGAGCGGGCTCCATTCACTTTGCAATAAATCTAAGTCAATCCCTAATTTAACGCGCAATGCCCCAATCGCTTCATTAACAATCGTGGCTTTATCTGCTCCAAAAAATATCAAATCACCGGTTTGTGCTGCCGTTTTGCTTAAGACCGCTTCCCATACTCCAGCGGGTGCAAATTTAACAATCGGTGATTGCAAGCCTTCAAGTCCTGCATCACGATCATTAACTTTAATATAAGCTAATCCTCTAGCACCATAAATACTAACATATTTAGTGTATGTATCTATTTCTTTACGGCTTAACTTAGCCCCATCTGGAATGCGTAATGCCACGACTCGCCCATTTGGATCATTGGCGGGGCCGGAAAATACTTTAAACTCCACATCTTTCATTTCCTCAGCAATATCGACTAATTCTAATGGAATGCGTAAATCCGGTTTATCAGAACCAAAACGTGACATGGCTTCCTGATAAGTCATGCGCGGAAATTGTTCAGCTAAATTAACGCCAATAACATCTTTAAACAACTGACGCATCATTTCTTCCATCACGGCCATAATCTCATCTTCATTCATAAAAGATGTTTCTATATCCAGCTGGGTAAATTCGGGTTGCCTATCTGCACGCAAATCTTCATCCCGAAAACAACGTACAACTTGATAATATTTATCCATTCCCGCCATCATTAATAACTGTTTATACAATTGTGGTGACTGTGGTAAGGCAAAAAAAGAATTGGGGTGAGTACGACTTGGAACCACGTAATCGCGCGCACCTTCAGGTGTCGCTTTGGTTAAGATGGGGGTTTCCATCTCAAAAAAATCCTCAGCATCCAGAAAATTACGCAAGTGACGAGTCACATCACGGCGAACTTTCATTTTTTCCAGCATAGCTGAATTACGTAAATCAATATAGCGGTAGCGCAAGCGCATTTCTTCGTTGACTTCTATTTCACTTTCAATCGGAAAAGGTGGCGTTTCTGATTCATTCAAAACCTCTATATGACTGACCAGCACTTCAATCTCTCCAGTGGCCATATGGGGATTAATAGTCCCTTCCAGACGATCTCTGACGACACCTTCTACACGCAAAACATATTCACTACGCACACTTTCGGCAATAGCAAAGGTATCTGTTGTTTCTGGATTAAAAACCACTTGTACCAAACCCGCCCGGTCTCTTAAATCGATAAAAATAACACCACCATGATCACGTCTTTTATGTACCCAGCCGCACAGCTCGACTGCTTTACCTAAGTTATCCTTGTTTAATTCTCCGCACTTATGGGTACGCATATATACTCTCTGTTTAATAAATTTTATAAAGATTGGACAGAATCGATTGGCCGAAACTACAAATATGTTATTTTAATGGATCCTGCATTAGTGACTGCTAGGGCCACTACCACAAGATTTTGATGGTGCCGCTTTAGTTGTCGTCGGGGCTGGCTTTTCGCCGGCAACATTTTTCTTATTGCCGCTTTTAAAATCAGTCTCATACCAGCCACTACCTTTTAGCCTAAAACCTACTGCTGATATTTTTTTCTTTAATTCAGGCTCATTACAATCTGGACAGGTCACCAGCGGCTCTGCGCTCATTTTTTGCAGAGCTTCATGCTCATTACCACAAGCTTGGCACTGATATTCATAAATAGGCATTTGCTACTCCGAAAGAGGTAAATAACTACAAATATGGAGACTTATTTGCATTTTTCAATAAGATAATCAAAATTAACCTTTCATTTTAATGCTAAGTTTGTATATAAACAAGAAAATTAGGATGCCCTAGTAAAATTTATCATGGAACCTGTTAAAGTCTTGCTGGATTACTTTATATGTGCTGTCAACTAGAGATGAATGCTCGCGTCATTATTGAGGCTACCAACTTTAGGGAGATGGAAACAAATAATCATCCAATATTGCGAGTCTTTTTGTCCGT
>CAZLLL010000241.1:0-5749 GCA_964560255.1 uncultured Methylomonas sp. | reverse complement strand
ATAATTATCAAGGTTTACTTATTTCTTCTCCATCAACAGAATCCGTTATAATCAGAAAACTTTAAGAACCTAAGGGAGCAGGAAATTAATAATCGTCCAACTGAAAAGATATAATATATAAATATCAGTTAGTTATAAATTTATCTTGGATGATTATATTTTTCCATCTCCCTAAGCTAAAGTTATTGCACTTATGTAAGGGTGTTAACTTACATTGAGCGGGTATGGTTTTATATTTTTCGATTAACTTTTAATTTTAAAACAAATGGTTATACTAAGTTTATTAGGTTTCAATGACTTATATATAATAATTTAAAATCAATGTGTTACATGCAATTAAAAATGCCTGATTTCTAATGTTATACTTTTATTATTGATACGGCTTTCCATAACACTCTAATAATTAATGTATTTTTAATATAAAAAAACAGACAATAGACCCGCTCAATGTAAGTGTTAATTGGTAAATGTATGAAAATAATTTGAGCGAGTTACAAGGCTATAGGAATATTGCAAAAACACCTTACCTGCTAAATTCATACTCATATAGTCTATATTTGATTGTTTTTATAATCAAAAGCTGCAATATAGGGTTCCAATTTTGTTATAACAGACTGGTACTCCACGGTATAATGCTGCCACCTAGCGATTGATGAATTATAAATCGGCTGAGTTACCTGACTAAAGCTGGGTGTGTTAATCGTTTTTTTTGCTGCATAACGATGAAATTCTATTACTTCAGAACTCCAGGCTAATTGAAGAAAATCAAAGACACTACGAAAAGCAGGTTCAAATTGTTGCACCGCATGCTCATAGTGAAGCTCATAGAAATCAAGTGCCATATGTTGTTTGAGATATAACCACCAATCCATAGTTTGAGCATAAAAATCAACCGTTTTTTGCCAACTCAGTATTTGCACAGTCGAAGGCGTTGGCTCCATTACCTGCATAAAGCAACTTAAACATACATCTCGCGGATCACGAATAACGAAGATAATTTTTGCATCTGGAAAAATTCCATTAATCAAGCCCAGATCAATGGTTGCCATCGTTGTTTTATCCACAAAACATTTTTGCATGATGTCATCACCAAACTGAGCCCGTGCTCTACTCCAATAAAACTGACGTAAATGTTTAATATCATCCAAATCAAGTGCTGCCAATTTCTCAGCACAAGATCCTAGTTTTTTAACCATTTGGCTAAGTTCATCATTCATTGCTGAAATCAACCCTCCTTCATCGCCAACAAAAACGTCTGGGTGTGCGTCCAAAACCTCCTGAGTCAGGGTTGTTCCTGAGCGCATAAAGCCAATAACAAAGACTGGTGCAATATCATCAAACTGAACGTCATCCCATCGGTGTAGTAATTTATCCGTAAATTTAAGTTGATTAACTTTCAGCATGTTAGGGACTAGTTCAGCATCCTGTTGCTGTATTTCAGGAATATCAAAAGCAATATCTGCCGAACGATTGAGATGAGCAAAGACTTTATTATATTCACCTATTTTATCAAGAATATTTGCTAACTCTTTTTCACAGCGAAATATCTGTTCAGCAGTAAGATTATTTCGCAACATTCGTTCCAGTCGTTGCTTAGCAGGCAAGAATTTTTTTTCTCTGGTATTTAATTCTGCCATTAGAATATTTAATTCTACATTTTTTGGAGCCAATTTCAGGGCTTGTTGACAAGCAGATACAGCTTGCTTGTTTTTATTCAACCTGAAATATGATAATGCTAATAGTTGAAAGCTACGCGCTTCTTGCTTGCTAATTTGCACCGCAAGCTTTGCTAACTCGATAGCGCCTTCAAAATCATTCCAGAATTGTAATTGTTCGGTCATGGCAATTAGGTCGCTGGCATTTTTTTTCTTACGTGCCGACCGTGCAATTAATCTACCGGCTTCGCGCAAATGTAGTAAACCACGTTTTTTTTGTCCTAACCAACAAAGAGATTGACCGTAACAAGCCTGACTTTGACCATCTTTGGGGTTTTTGTCGAGTGCTTTCTGAAACCATTGTGCTGCTTCGGCCATATTACCAGCATTAATCGCTGTTTGACCCAATTGAATAAAGTGTTGCGTCATTGAAATATTCTGTGTTGTTTGGTAACCGTTCAGTCCTCCTCCTAATCAAGGCAGGGGACTGAACGGTTACTCTGTAATATTTACATATTGAAGAGCGTAAACTACTTTTGGGGAAAGTGAAAGATGCTTAGGAACGTGCACGAAATAAGTTGGGCAACTGGCGCAGTATTTTTATTCGTATTCAAGGCGTATAAATAGGCGCATAGCCAGCTACGTAACTATTTATACAACGCTGAAGACGGATAAAAAGGCAAGCAAGTTGCCCAAGTTATTTCGTGCACGTTCCTTAAACGCCAGTGCATGATTTTAGGCAGATTTAACATTGATAGAGAAGGTTGTAGGTTCGAATTTATTCGCACCTACAGTTGCTCAGTTTATTTGATTCCCATTCCCTAAGCATTATCCCTGATCCAATAGCAAATCATTTGCTGTCAACTTAGCGGCAATAGCTCTATCTATTAGCTTGTTTCTTATCGAAGTAAGAAGTGTTCTACGCATTGCGCGTTGCTCAAAACTTAAAGCCTGTTTTAACAATTTCAATGACTCAGGATTCGCAATAATCTTTCCTCCTTCCAGTACTTCAATTGCATCCTCGGTATCCGCCATTGCTATCAGCAAAATTTCTTTACCAGCCCTCCTTCCCAGAAGCTTTACTTGTTCAAGCATTTCATTAGAACTCCGTATATTTTCCATTGCATTGATGGTTCTTAAAAATAAAGCCACCGAAACAACCTGTGTACTTTCTAAATGAATACAGCGCTCACAAACTGAATTGGGGTCATTTGGATCAGCTGGCTTGCCGCCAGGAGATGCATGAAATGCATTACTATTGTAAAAGGCTATGGCTTCTTCAATGGTATTTACCGAGTTGTTATGAAAAAACGGTGCAGTATCTGCTGCTTCAATCACAGTCGTCATATTGAATTCACCATTACCAAAACAACGTTGTTGTCCATCCCAGCCACAATCATTACGCTCCTCTTTACCAAAGCCACCATCAACAGGAGTCGGTAGCCAGACAAGTCGGGCAGGGTTTTCAGGAAGATTCTCTACGCCGGTATCACGGTTACCATTTTGAAATGTTGTCGAGCTATTTGCCCCAGCATTAAAGTGACAGCCTTTGCATTGTCCTGTCCCTTGTTCTTTACTATGAAAAAGTTCACGCCCTCGCTGTACAATCGGTGATGAAAAATTCATATTATCAAGCGCCAGATCCTGAGAACGCCCGAGCGATAGCATATAGGCTTCCAAAGCATCTAGCTCCTCATCATTCGGCAGGCGGAAATCCTGATCTTCAATACGATTTAGAGTTTTAGGGAAATGCTGTATCACAGCACCGACTGAAAACATTCTTAGCGAGCCATCTCCTGGTGCTCCATCAGCTGACCAGCCTGTTGCATCCAGTACAAATTCAGCTTCTTTATCAGATTCAGGCATCATTGAAGTGGATAAAGCCAGTGTGTGTGGCACACCTCGGAAGACTCCGGGACGATCAAAGCCATCCACATTTGTCTTAATCAAGGAAAATTGGCGTAAAAGCTTAGAATTTTCCAGACCAGCGAGATCCGAATTTGTTTCACTAACAAAAAGCGGGTCATCATCAGGTAAATCAGCTATAAAAATGGGATCTATCGTATGATTATTATCCAGGCGATGACACGTCTCACAAGTTCTACCATTTCCTGCAAATGTTTCATTAATAAATAAGTCACGTCCTCTGGCTATTTGCTGACCTAAAACATTCTCAAGATTCCCATTAGCTTGAGCAGCATAAGCTGGCGTTGGTAATAAAAAGCTAAAAGGAGTTTGCTGTTGTTTTACCTGTATCATTTGACCAACCCCCGCAACAGGCCATATTTTAGTGGAATAATAAAGTCGCTGAAATAAACCGGGCGCTCCTGCTAAAAGAGCAGGCTGTGCAGTCGTCTGCTCTGCTCTGGCTAATACTGCTCTGCTAATATAAAAATCTTGCAGAGAGCCTCTTTTTAATTGCGCTGTCAGAGTATCATTATCTGTCCCAGTGGCGGTGATAGACCCTATTTTTTTATGAATTTCCTTTGTTGATGCAAGCGTTTTTTGCCCCCCCACTAACCAAAAGGTATATTTTTCTTTCGGCTCTAACCCTGTAAAACTAACGTTAAGTTCACCATTCACCAGGTTTATCCTGGCAATGCCTTGAGCATCAATTTGTTCACTGGAAAATGCTTTAGCAAATCGCAACGGAATACTGAGAACCTCAGCTCCCTGATTAGCTTCGTAGGTATATTTCCAGCGCTGGTATTTTGATAATAAGGCATCTGGGCTCCCTTTACCGGTTTTTAAAACAGCCTGTTCAACATTATTTTGAACTTGAAATAAAATCAAGACCAATAACAGTCCTGAAAAAATTGATGTTATTTTTGTATAAAATATTCGTTTTTTTTGAATCACAAAAACTACCTATTATTTGAATGTAAAAACGATGTATATTCGTATTTCCCCTCCTGCAAGGCAAGATATCAGATTATAAATACGTGAATGGTTTTGCAGTAAAGCTGGAGTCGCTGCTAATGATCACTCGCTGAAAAATACACAACACATTTTTATGACTACGTTTAATAATCCAGGCACGAATTTCATCTTGAATAAAACATCGGCATCCAGCACCCCACCAAGTGTAATAAGCAATATACAGGCCATCCGTATATGATAATATTTCAATGTAAGGTAATTCACAATAAATAACCGCCCCATATTACGCAAGATTTTTGCCTGTCTTCAAGGCATATAAAAATGTAACTGTTTAGTCCCCTTTCTTATCACTTACATTGAGCGGGTCTATTTTCTGTTTTTTATATTAAAAATACATTAATAATTAGAGTGTTATGGAAAGCAGTATAAATAATAAAATATAATATTAGAAATCTGGTATTTTTGGATGCATGTAACGCATTGATTTTAAATGATTTTACATAAGTCATTGAGACCTACTGAAATGAGTATAACCATTTGTTTTTAAATTAAAGATTAATCGAAAAATATAAAACCATACCCGCTCAATGTAAGCTATCAAGGAGGGGAGGGGGAGATTTTATTAGAAAATGGTTCCCCAACTCTCATTTTACAATGGGGGTCTGAACGGTTACGGCTACGTGACTATTTATATAACGCAGAAAATAGGTAAAAAGACCAGCAAGATAGGTAGGTTATTTATTGCGAGTTACCTAAGATTTTTAATTTGTTAACCTATGTATAGTAAGGGTTTAACGTTAAAAGGCTTGTGTTCATAAACTAACACAAGGTTTGTTTATAGCCTGTATTCTTTACCTTTTTCTGCGAACAGAAAGCCCAAATTTTCGATTAAGACAAAGAATTGATATCAATGTTTTTTAAATGTGTTTAAGCCTCCTAAGTACTTGTATTTGGGATTTCTTTTACTAAGTTTTTTGCTAAAGGTAAATGCCTAACAAAGTGCTATTAATATTAGTGTGTTATTTGACACATATAAATGCGTGAAATAACACACTAAGTTTTATTAACAGTATAGGAAACCCTTACTAAAATTAAGAGATTGCTCCTGTCCATGGTACTTAGGAATGGGAATCAAATAACGTGTGCATTCTGACTTGTCTTTTTGTTCATCTTCAAGGCGTAAAAATAGGCACATAGCAGGCTATGTAACTATT
>CAZLLL010000240.1:0-5749 GCA_964560255.1 uncultured Methylomonas sp. | reverse complement strand
CGACGTAACTGTTTCCGCAACGCAGAAGGCGAACAAAAAGACAAGTCAGAATGCATAAGTTATTTGATTCCCATTCCTAAAGTGTGTCACTTCTGTCTTTTGTGTCGAGCAAGATGAAATATATGAAAACTAAAAATATCGGAATACTTGGATCGGCTTTTAACCCACCTCATCTTGGTCATAAAGATATTATTGAGCAAGTTTATCAGAATGTTGATGAAGTTTTATTAATACCTAGCTTCCATCATGCCTTTAATAAAAAGATGGAGCCGTATCAGGATAGATTACGCATGGCTAGTCTGCTTGCTCAGTCTTTTCATGCAAAAAAATATCAAGCTAGGCAACAATTGACACCCATAATGACATCCTCAATAGAAAGAGAGCTTGGTAGCAGCGGGGCTAGCCCTGTTTATACTTTTGATGTCTTGTGTGAATTGGAGCGACGTTACTATAATGCTAACATTGAACCGACCTTAAATTTTATTATTGGTCCTGACAATGCAACTGAAAAAGTCTGGAGTCGATTTTATAGAGGAGAAGAGATTGTTGAACGCTGGAATCTAAAAATAGTGCAGGAGCGTATTCCAGTGCATAGTACTTTAATCAGAGAGCTTATTGCTGATTCTTCTGAAGAAATATTACTTGAGTCTCATTTTAGCAAATATCTTGATCAACAAATTGCTAAATATATTATTGATCACCAACTCTATGGAATAGGATAGCAATTAAATCTATGAATACAAAGATAGTCGCAACTCATCCAGTTGGCACTTTTTTAGGTTACAAACTATAGGAAAGGCGTAGGTTGCGGGTGAGGTACGAGCTCCAGCAGGATGAACCGTAACCATAAATTCTGGGGTTTGTACCTCACCCACAACCTACGAAGTTCGTCTCACAATTGCCTTTAAGGAGGTGCTAACGATAAATAGGATGTAAATTTGTCCCATCTTAAGGAATGGGCACGAAATAAGTTGAGCAACTGGCGCATAGCGAGCTACGTAACTGTTTGTGCAACACCGAAGACGGACAAAAAAACAAATCAGTTGCTCAAGTGTGTCGTGAACGTTCCTAAGTTAGTAGTCCTTTTTTAGGCTACCCACTTAATACGGGACAACTCCTTTGCAACATAAGTAGGGTGGGCAGCTTTTTTTGCCCACCATCAAGCTGAACCTCGGTGGGCAGAAAAGATTGCCCACCCTACAAATGATGGCTTGTCCCGTCTTAAGTGGGTAGCCTTTTTTTAGACTTTATAAAAAGCTAAAATTTTTTAATTTCTGAGCTGTTTACACATTGACTCTAAATTATTCTTTGCCTTATACGCACATCAAAGGTTATGAATTTTAACGATCGGCATTATCAATACTAACCATAGGTTCATCTAATGCAATGAACCGCTGTCTTCGATTATCATAAGCACTGAATAGCTGTGTCACATTCGCATAATACGGCATGGAAATTCCAGATAGTATAGAGCCTATTAAATCCGTATCGTGTTCAATATCAAATCTAGGTGGGGCTGATGCATTCGTACCTTCTACATCAAGTTGATCCAAAAAATCACTTGTTGTATCTAATACATTATTTATATAGTTTTCAGGCAGATAATCTTGACTGGTGGAGGTCATAGAACTTGATTCATCTGGGATGTTATGATCCAAATCCGATACCGCAGAATATTGCCATTGATAGTCGGTGTTATCAAATAACGCGACTTTCATTCCGTGTTCAATTTCTTCTGCTTTAACAGTCATAATTTGACTCTTCTTAGGTTTATAGGTAACTTTTTCGGTTTCTCGTTCTATATCTGCTGCGAAACCAGAAACGGCTGAAAACAAACTGATTATAAAGATCAGATAACTGAATTTAATCTGAGTATATTTAATCCATACGGTGTTTATCATGGCGCTTTTCCCTATTATTTATTTTAATTACGATAATCATTAAAGGCACGAACACTCACAAATCACTCTTCCATAAGCTAATTTTAGTGAGCAATGCATGCCTTCATTATATTATAGTAATGCAAAAAACACGCCAACTAAAATAAATCAATGACTTGCAGAATAAAGTGCTTAGTAAAATAAAAAAATCGTCGTTTAACAGCGACATCTGGTTCCTTGTCAAAATAATATCTGGTTGATATATATGTATTTTTTAATGTCTCTATAAATAGACACTTTGGGATGCAGTGTTAGCTGCAATGCAGCCACTTAGGAACGTGTACAAAATAAGTTGAGTATTTTTAACTTATACGCGAGCTCTCTATTGCAATATTTGGCATCTTTCATTTACCAGTTTACACTTTTGTAAAATGGTAAATGAAGCACTTGCTTGTAAACGCTTACTCTTATTGATTTTTCTATAAGCCAAAGAGGTTTCAAGCTAAAAAAGTGTAAACTACTTTTGGGGGCAAATGAAGGATGCCCAATATTTCAGTGTTCTTTGTTAACCAAAAGTAGAGCTATTCCATCCCCAGAACTCCGCTGGGCAGTGACTAAATTCTATATAAACGCGATCTGTACTAATATTTAACTGCGTATTCAACACCTGACAAATGGCGGGGGATAAAGATGTTGCTTGCCCTGCCGATAGTCCTATGCTTTTGCATTCTACATAGGCTAATGGCTCTGTCGTACCACCGAATAACATATTTCTGTCACCTTTGACTTCAATCATGACATAACTCTCAGGTTTTCCGGTTTCTCTCGCCAGTAATTGAGATAATTCATTCATTAAAGAAGATGTTTTATCTTCGCCTATACTAACATTTGTTCTAAGTTTTATAAGGGGCATAATTGTTTCCTTATGATCAATACAATCATAATAAATTTAAAAGGCATACTACTGAAAGACTAAAAGTGATTCAATAAGGGGCGTGCACGACACACTTGGGCAAGTCACAAATCTACAAGGTGGGCAAAGCGACAGCGTGCCCGTAAACTATACCAGATAAGTTAGGCTGTACACTACAAAGGTGGGTACGAAAAGACCTTGGCCTACCCTACAGTTGCTCATGTTATTTTGTGCTTATGTCTTAAATTGTAATATTATATTTATACGAACTCAGGGTTGTATTATAGTGAATCAGCGTAACTACTCAGGCTATTGTTTCCTAGGCTGTAGGGATATTTGTGGCATAAAAAGCAGCTGAACAGTTAAAAAATATCTATTTCTCTGCCTTTATGATCCAAAATGAAGTGCCAAAACCGCTACAGCCCAATAAATCATAGCCTTAGGGAGATGGAAACAAATAATCATCCAATATTGCGAGTCTTTTTGTCCGTCTTCTGCGTTGTAGCAACCGTTACGTAGCCAGCTATGCGCCTGTTACTACGCCTTGAATACGAACAAAAATCCTGCCCAATATTGGACGATTATTTATTTCCAGCTCCCTGAGTAGTGACCATTTTTGTTCTTAATGTTACGCTCTTTTATGGCTATCTGAAACCTGTGCCTCTGTAAAGGTTGCCATTTGTGTATGTAAGGCACAGGCTGAACGCAATAATGGAATAACTGTTGCCGCACCGCTTGCTTCGCCCAGACGCATATTGAGGCTGAGCAGTGGTTTTACCTTTAAATACTCCAGAATATATTGATGCCCTTGTTCATGTGATTGATGAGAAAAGATGAGCCAAGGTTTTATATCAGGGTTGAGGCGGGTGGCGATTAATGCGGCGACACTACAAATAAAACCATCAACTAAGATAGGCACACGTTGTTGTGCAGCTTTTAGATAAGCAGCCGTTAAGGCAGCAATCTCAAAACCACCCAGGTGTTGTAGAATCATTAATGGCGTATGACATAAGTCCTTATGTTTCTCCAGAGCTTGTTGTATGATGTTTGCTTTATGCTGTATACCTGATGAATCCAGTCCCGTACCCGTACCGGTCATTTTTTTTGCATTGATATCAAGTAAACAACAGGCAAGAGCGCTTGCACTTGTCGTGTTGGCTATCCCCATTTCACCCGCGATAAAGAGTTGACTGTCGTTTGCTTGTGCTCGCACAATGGCATCTTTTCCTGCTTGCATCGCAAGCTGTAATTGCGCTGTCGTCATGGCTGGCTGATGTAGAAAATTAGCTGTTCCCGGAGCAACTTTCTGGTGAATGATATTTAAGCCATGTAAGCTACTCGCAACACCCACATCGACTATTTCCAGATGTGTCTGATGCTGTTTTGCCAGTACATTAATCGCTGCGCCGCCTTGTACAAAGTTTTTAACCATTTCGGCAGTAACTGCCTGTGGAAAGGCAGATACTCCTGCTGCGGCAATGCCGTGGTCAGCAGCAAAAATGCTGATCCAGATTTTATCTGTACATGGGGTCTCCGTCGCTTGCATGGCGGCGAGCCGGGTGGCAAGTTGTTCTAGTTCACCTAAAGAGCCTGCAGGTTTGGTCAGTTGTTGTTGTCGCTGGGTAGCGAGTTGTAAGTAGTGTTGATCAGGTGAGGGGATAAAGTCTGTTAGCCAGTCCATGATTTATTGCTTTAAAGATTGCGCCAGACCTGCTGTTACCAAGGTAACATGTGAGCAGATTTTTGCGAGTTGCTGGTGTAGTCGTCCTGCTTCATCGACAAAGCGGCGGCTCGTATTATTCATTGGAATAATACCTGAGCCGACTTCATTACTGACCAGAATAATATCAGCGTGCAGATGGGGTAATTCATTCAGAAACGCCTGTTTTTGTTGTAAAAAAATATTTTCCTGATAGTCACCTTGGGAGTCAAACAAAATATTGGATAACCATAAGGTTAAACAGTCAACTAACAGACAATGATGTGTATTAGCATATTTTTCTATCACATCGGCTAACAAGATCGGTTCTTCAATGGTTTGCCAGTATTGAGGTCGATTAGCCTGGTGTTGTTTTATACGTGTTTGCATTTCGGCATCACCTGCCGTACCGGTTGCAATATAAATAACCTCTTTTTGACTAGCTTGCGCAAGCTGTTCGGCGTACAGGCTTTTTCCCGAACGCGCACCTCCTAAGATTAAGTGTTGCATGAACGTATTTTCTTTAAGCGCACGGCAAGAACATCGCACTTTGCATGATGTAGCACACCGTTTGCAGTTGAGCCTAATATTAAAGCTAGGCCATGGCGACCATGTGATCCGACAACGATAAGATCTGCGTGTTGCTCTTCTGCAGTGGCAACGATTTCCAGTTTGGCATTACCCATTTCCAGAAATTGTCTCTCTTCTGGAATATCTAAGGTCGCACTTAATTCAGCGAGACATTTTGTTGCGGCATTCAGTAATTCTTGATTTAAATCAATATCGAATGGAATAACTGGCCCATAGGCAGCATCTGAGATAAGTAAGTTATCTACAATATGAATAATGCTAAGTTTTGCCTGATATTTATTGGCCAACAAACGTGCTTTTTGGGCAACATGGTCGCCATAGTCAGAAAAATCTGCGGCTAATAAAATATGTTGATAATCATTCATAACGATACCCTTTAAGTAAGTCAGTTAACATATGACTTATTAATACCACAAATCAGCTAGATATTTTAGTTATTTTTGATTATCTTACTTTACCTAGGAATAAGACAAAATAACTTGTGCATTCTGACTTGTCTTTTTGTTCGCCTTCTGCATTGCGGAAACAGTTACGTAGCTCGCTATGCACCTGTTACCGCGCCTTGAAGGCAAACAAAAATACTGCGTCATAATTGCACAACTTATTCAATTTCCATTCCCTAACGATGGGAAAAATTTTAAGCAGGGGCATTTATTGGTGGGAATA
>CAZLLL010000239.1:0-5757 GCA_964560255.1 uncultured Methylomonas sp. | reverse complement strand
AGGCAAACAAAAATCCTGCCCAATATTGGACGATTATTTATTTCCAGCTCCCTAACCTTGATAACAAGGAGCACCTTACTTTTGTAAAAGGAAATGTGATTAATAAAAAGATGGTTCCTGTGCACATACACTCAGAATGCTTTACCGGGGATGTTTTAGGTTCTCGTCGATGTGGTTGTGGTGAACAGCTGGATATGGCATTACAAATGATTGGCAAGGCAGATTCGGGTGTATTAATTTATCTACGCCAAGAAGGGCGTGGCATAGGTCTGCTAAAAAAACTACAAGCCTATGACTTGCAAGATATGGGTATGGATACGGTGGATGCCAATATTCATCTAGGGCATCTTGCCGATGAAAGAGAATACGATTTAGCCGCATTGATGCTGGAAGACTTAAAAATTAAGTCTATTGCTTTAATTACCAATAACCCTCATAAAATTGAAGAGCTGGTTAAATTAGGAATCCAGGTAGGTCAGCGCATTGCAATACAAACACATATCCATGTCGATAATCAAGACTATTTAAAAACCAAATTTGAAAAGATGAGTCATATGCTGTCTATGCCAAAAGAATTGGGGTAAAAGTGAAGAGGGACTAAATAATTATTTTATTCACTCTATAGACTCTCAGATACTTAATTTATGACTTGCCTGCACGTAAATAACCTCGTAACTCGCAGTAATTCGACCATCCTTATCTTTTGGGTACGCTGCTAACAAGGCTTGCAATTGCCCTTTTGTTGTCAACTGTTTGTTACGCGCCTGACTGACATTATGCGCACCGATTCCTTTTAACTCGCGCATGAGTTCAATGACATTGTCATATTTTATCGGATACAGACAACTTGCTATTCGCACATCGACAAATCCAGCGGCTTGAAGTTGCTGCTTGATAAGCTGCGAGCTACAAAAGTTATTGACATGCGGATAATCATCCACCTCAGCCCACGCTGCTTTTAACTCGCATAAAGCACTTTCACCAAAGGTGGAGAATATAAATTGACCCTTGGCTGTTAAAACACGATACACATCAGCAAAGGTTTGTTCAATTCTCTGGCACCACTGCAAGGCCAGATTAGACACCAAGGCATCAATACTATTACTGGCAAAAGGCAACTGCTCAATATCAGCGCACAGTAAAGGGATCACGCTGTTTTTTAGCCTAGCTCGCGCTTGTAATAACATAGGTATTGCAATATCTAATGCAATAAGGCGACTTAATAATGCGCTCTCTTGTAATTGCCAAGTAAAAAAACCGGTACCACAGCCAACATCAACCACCAAGGCTTCAGGCGGTAAATCAATCTTGCTAATTAATTCACGCCCGACTTGACGCTGCAATGCTGCCATCGCATCGTAACTTTGTGCGGCATTGGCAAAAGATCGTCTAATTTGCTTTTTATCCAGTGCTGTACACACCATCAAACGTCACTCCGCTGCATAAAATCCTGTATATAAGTGACCAGCTGTTGTTGATGCGTAATAAAAGGGGCGTGTCCTGCATCCGTTATTATTTTTAAGTCAAGCCGAGGCTGTATAACCTTACAATGTTCGCCCACTAAAACAGGCATTAGGGTATCTTGCTCTCCCAGAATCATCATCACTGGAAGGTTCAATCTACTCAAGGCTGTCCTTTGATCTGTAGCCTGTAAAATACCCAGAGCACTTAGCAATACCTCTGGCGTAGGCAAGTCACATTCTTGCATAGCCATTTTAATTTTCTTTATACTTGATTTCGCATCTGGTCTTCCCTTAACTTGTAAACTCATAAAGCGTAGCAAGGTCTGCGCAGAATCTTTTTGTAGATTAGTGGTAAATTCATCGAGAACTTGATGCTCCACACCTGGCCATGACTCTGTTTTAAGAAAAGCCGGATTACTGGCAAGCAATACTAAAGATTTAATACGCTGTGGATATTTTTCCGCTAGGCGCAAGGCAATATTCCCCCCCAGAGACCAGCCTACTAAAGTACAAGTCTGTTCTGGTAATTCTTTTGCGATTTCATCTACGAGCGATTCCAGTGTGTATGGCTCAATATTGTCGCTTAGGCCATGCCCTGGCAAATCCAGGCAAACGACCTGGCTATTTTCTGCTAAAGCCTGCGCAAATGTACGCCAGACCCCCGTATGCATCGCCCACCCATGTAACATAACCACAGGCTTACCTAGCCCAAAAACTTCTTTATACAACACTGTCATGCTGGTAATTTCTGTAAAGCATTCAATAATTGATCAATATGCTGTTGTTCATGTAATGCAGAAAAAGTAATGCGTAAACGCGCACTTCCCTGTGGTACAGTCGGTGGGCGTATTGCACTAACCCATAAGCCCTGTTGCAATAAATATTCACTTGCTTGCATAGCTTTTTGGCTGCTGCCTAGCAAGAGAGGCTGGATAGCTGATTCAGAAGGCATAACTGCCAAGCCTAATTGTTTAGCACCCTCTTGAAATCTTTTTACTAGCATCTTTAGTTTTTCTCTACGCCAGTTATCTTGCTGTACTCTTTGCAGGCTTGCCCGTGTCGCTGCGGCGATAGCTGGAGGTAAAGCCGTGGTATAAATATAGGTACGTACTTTTTGAATTAAAGTTTCAATCATTTCTTCTGAGCCAACAACAAATGCACCGCTGGTGCCAAATGCTTTGCCTAATGTGCCAACTAACAGAGGGACTTGATGTTGATCTAGCTGACATTGCTGCACCAGCCCTGCGCCTGTTTGACCTAAAACGCCAAAACCGTGCGCATCATCCACCATAAAATAGGCATTACTTTGCTGTGCTATGGCAGCTAAAGAAGGTAAAGAGGCACAATCACCGTCCATACTAAAGACTCCATCAGTCACAATCATAGCTTTACAACTCGATTTTTCTCTTTGCATTTTTAATTGCAAACTATTCATATCATTATGTAAATAACGCTTAAAATGTGCACCTGATAATAAACCACCATCCAGTAACGAAGCATGATTTAGTTTATCCTGGTACACCACATCACCCTGCCCCATTAATGCAGCAATGATGCCCATATTTGCCATATACCCAGTGGAAAATAATAATGCTCGTTCACGCTCTGTAAAATCAGCTAATTCTTCTTCTAAGGCATGATGCTCTCGGCTATGCCCACAAACCAAATGCGCAGAGCCACTGCCGACACCATATTGATCGGCTGCCTGCTTAAATGCAGCGATCACCTCTGGATGATTAGCTAACCCTAAATAATCATTGCTACAAAAATTCAGCAGTTTGCGCCCTTCAACTTGCAGATATATCCCTGGTGCTGAGTCTATGACCTTTCTTGAGCGATATAAGTTTGCTTGCTTTAGTGCCTCAAGCGAGTCACTCAATCTACTCGAACCAACAGACATATGCTTCCCTTTATTGAAAATTTAAGGTTCAGAAAAATAATTTCACAGAACGCCATCTCAAAAACGAGATGGAGATTCTCCCCATTCCTAATCAATAATATAGATAGGGTAAAACAAAAAAACACTACAAAAATAAAATGTTTATATCTCTTTCATTCATATAATCTGCTTAACAGTGGAAGCCGTTTGCTATTTTCATCTTTATCATCAAAATCCCACTCCTTACCCACTGGATCAACAAATATACCAGACTCATTTATTGGCATTTCCCTGCCTATCAATTCCTCATATACTTGTTGTGCGACATAACCAAATAACTCATTTTCAATGTCGACCTCTGCGCCAAGCATTGCTAATGAATCCGGGTTATTGAGCGCATTTTCATAAACCTCTTTTCCTTTGGCAATTAACCCATATCTGAAATACAGAAAACTATCATCAGAGCAGCCTCCTTCAATAATATAAGCCGCCCCCCAAAGATCCCAGCAATAGGCTTGCTCTATTAAATGATTAAAATGCTGCTGATAAAATTTAATTTCATTTGATGGCAATTTTTTTAATTCATTGCGAATGATTATTGTGCTTTCTTCAGATGACTTCCCTTTGCTAATAATATTCCAGAATTCATCGATATTCACAAGATGCTCTCCGTTAAATAGTTATAATGATTACGACTGCGCATAACTTGAGCCAGCAGAGTGTACACCCAAACGTTCAAATAGTGCTAAATCATGATTTGTCATTGGGTTATCTGTCGTTAATAATTTCTCTCCATAAAAAATAGAATTTGCTCCAGCAAAAAAACATAATGCCTGCATTTCATCCGACATATCAGCGCGACCTGCCGACAATCTAACCCGTGATTCAGGCATTAACAATCGCGCCACTGCAATCATGCGAATAAACACAATTGGATCTAGTTGTTCTGTGCCCATCAAGGGGGTTCCTTCAACTTGTACCAGCATATTAATCGGCACACTTTCAGGATGCTTAGGTAAATTAGCTAGCTCAATCAGTAGTTTTGCCCTATCTGTATCACTTTCTCCCATGCCCACAATTCCACCGCAACACACATTAATTCCTGCATCTCGCACACGCCCCAGCGTATCCAGACGATCTTGATACGTTCTGGTAGTAATGACTTCTGAATAATAGTCTTCAGAAGTATCCAGATTATGGTTGTAATAATCCAGTCCTCCCGCTTTTAGCGTGGCTGTTTGCTTATCGGTTAGCATCCCCAGAGTCACACAGGTTTCCATGCCCATCGCTTTAACACCTTGTACCATCTCCACGACACGTTGTATATCTTTATCCTTAGGACTACGCCATGCCGCTCCCATACAGAAACGGGTGGCTCCCTGATCTTTTGCCAGTTGTGCAGATTTCAAGACTTCATCGACAGGCATTAATGCTTCGGGTGTTAAGTCAGCATTATAACGGGCACTTTGCGGACAATAACCACAATCTTCCGAACAGGCTCCGGTTTTAATACTCAACAGACTACTGATCTGGACTTCATTAGGGTTAAAATGCGCACGATGCATACTATGTGCCTGAAAAAGTAAATCATTAAACGGTTGATTAAATAAAGCGGTTACTTCATCTAACTGCCAGTCATGACGCATGGCATTATTATTGACTGTTTGGGCTGACATTCTGTTAATCTCCAAGGGCTGAATAAGTCACAAAACCAACTCATCAACCAAAATTCTAAAAATGGTAAACAACTGGCTTGATATTATACAATATAGTTTACTACCGACTAGCTGTATCTTGTGTGGAAATAAAGGCATGGAGGATATGGACTTATGCCAGCCTTGTCATGACGCACAAATAGACATCGGCAGTCATTGCTATTGCTGTGCAAAACAATTTGAAAATGATAATTTAAACCCGCTTCTTTGTGGTAGCTGTCAGAAAAACCCTCCAGCTTTTGATAAAACTTATGCGCCCTACCCTCATCAAGGTGGCATACGTTATCTTATCAATCACTGTAAATTTAATGGTGCCTATAAAAATTCCCGCTTATTAGGTATGCTGCTGACAGATTTTCTGCGCAAAAATGCTCAACTTCCTGAATTGATTATTCCAGTGCCACTGCACCCAAAGCGATATCGCCAAAGAGGTTATAATCAAACATTGGAAATTGCTAAAATTATCGCTCAGCAATTATCAATCCCCATTGATAACAGTAGCTGCCTGCGTATAAAAAACACCGCACATCAAGTTTCTTTAAATCCTAGGCAGAGACATAAAAATATTAAAAATGCTTTTCAAGTGCTCAAAGTACCTAAAGCTGAACATATTGCCATTCTGGATGATGTAATGACCACCGGTGCAACGGTTAATGAGCTCGCTAAAGCCTTAAAGGCTACTGGTATTAAACAGGTTGAT
>CAZLLL010000238.1:0-5765 GCA_964560255.1 uncultured Methylomonas sp. | reverse complement strand
TATTATTAAGCCTGCTCTATTATAACGTGTACCAGCGATAAATTTCCTGCCGGGATATTCTATTCCTGGGATAAAATACGTTGCAATGTAACCGTTCAGCTCCCTTCCTTGTCAAGGAGGGGTTAGGGAAGGTTTTATTAGAATAAAGGCTCCTCAACTCCCATTTTACAAAGGGAGATCTGAACGGTTGCTTTGCAATAGAATAGACAGGAATTTTGCAATAACATGCTAAGAATAATACACACAGCTGACTGGCACTTAGGACATCATTTACACGGTATTTCACGAGATTATGAGCATCAGCAGTTTTTAGACTGGCTATCGCTACAACTCGAACAACGTCAGGTAGATGCGCTTATCGTTGCTGGCGATATTTTTGATACCGCCAACCCTTCTGCAGCCGCGCAAGCACAATTGTATGACTTTTTAGTTAAAGTACGAGGCAAGTGCCCGCAGATAGATATTATTTTAGTCGGGGGTAACCATGATTCAGCCGCACGCCTTGATGCACCTAGAGCACTTTTAAATGCTTTAGGCATATCAATGGTCGGTGGTTTAAGCAGAAACCCGCAAGGCGAAATTAACTGGCAGCGATTATTAATCCCACTGACAAACGCTGCTGGAGTAGTTCAAGCCTGGTGTGGTGCCATGCCCTTTTTACGTCATGCTGATTTACCTGATCTTGCAGAACGTGAAGATCCTTTGATAGCGGGTGTTAAAGATCTGTATGCGCAATTGATACAGCAGTTACAACAACAGCAAATCAATAATGAAGCTCTAATTTTGACGGGACACTGCTATATGGTGGGTGGCAACTTATCGGAGTTAAGTGAACGCAAAATACTGGGTGGTAACCAGCATGCCTTGCCTGTAAGCATTTTTCCCGAGCAAATTACATATACCGCATTAGGACATCTGCATTTGGCGCAAACGGTCGGCAGAAATGCAGGAGTGCGCTATAGCGGCTCCCCGATACCTTTATCATTTGATGAACAACACTATCAACATCAGGTACTACAAGTCGATTTACAGGTCGATGACAGCCCCCAGATAAAATCAATTTTAATACCACGTAGCGTTGATATACTACGTATACCCAATGGGCAAGGCTATTGTGCTTTAGAAACAGCGCTAGAGCAACTGGGAATCCAGGAATTTACAAGCGGTTTGACAGATTATCAACAACCCATGCTGGAAATGCGCATTGCTTTAGAAAAACCTGAGCCCGGGTTAAGACAACAGATTGAGCAATGTGTGGCTGATTTGCCAGTGCGTTTATTAAAAATCAGCACGGCCTATTCAGGCAGTGGCAAAGGTCTGGCTGATATTGTTAAAGAAGAGCGCCTGGAAGAGTTGCAGCCGGAACAGGTTTTTCAGCGTTGCTATCAAAATAAATACGAAACGTCCGTACCTGATGAATTATTGACGTTATTTCATCAACTACAGGAAAATTTGCAAGGAGCTGAGTAATGCGCATATTGGTGATTAGAGGGAAAAATCTGGCGAGTCTGGCTGATGATTTTGAAGTATTATTAGAAGAAGGCGTATTACAAAATGTGGGTTTATTTGCTATTACGGGTCCCACAGGCGCGGGTAAAAGTACTATTCTGGATGCCTTGTGTTTAGCGCTTTATGATCAAATCCCTCGTTTACCTGAAGGGCATGGTGTGGCCATTGGTCATAAAGAGGAAGATGAGGCTATTCGCGTTAAAAGCCATGATGTCAGTTCCATTTTAAGGCGCGGAACGGCCAGCGCTTATGCCGAAGTAGATTTTATCGGCCAGGATAAACATACTTATCGGGCACGCTGGGAAATCAGCCGCGCACGAGGAAAAGTCAATGGGCGCTTGCAGGCGCAGAAAATCAGCTTGCAAGATTTACACAGCGCAGAAAAAATTGGTCAGGGCAAGAAAGATACCCAACAGGAAATTATTCAACGTTTAGGTTTAAATTTTGATCAGTTTCGTCGTTCAGCCTTGCTGGCTCAGGGAGATTTTGCGGCTTTTTTAAAAGCCAAAAAAGATGAACGTTCAAGTTTATTAGAAAAAATTACCGGCACTGATATCTACAGTGAATTATCGATTGCCGCTTTTGAGCGTGCAAAACAGGAAAAAAGCCACTTAGATCATTTATTAGAAAAACTAGCCGATAAAACGCCCTTAACGGCAGATACCAGAGCTGAGCTGGAGCAAGAAAAACAATTGCTTGCAAAACAGTTAACAGCACTATTGCAAAACTTAAAAGATAAGCAAAAAATCATTGTCTGGTATAACGCTCAAGTATTACTCAAAAAAGAACAACAGGCGATGCAGGAAAAAGCCCAGTTAGCACAACAACAATGGGATGCTGATGTTGCTAACAGGACGTTATTACAGCAGGTTGAGCAGGCTCAACCTTTACGACTTTTGTTGCAGATAGAGAAAAATTTGCAACAGGAATGGCAGGAATCCAGTGAGCAACTTAGCGAAAACCAATCTGTTTTGGCTCAATATCAACACAGTTTAAGCATCATCACAAAGCGGGTTACTGGGCTTCATCAGGCTTTTATCGACCTTAAGCAAAGCCACTCAGATGCACAGCCTTTATTGATTGCTGCCCGAAAACTAGACACACAAATAGATGCTAGCCAGTCCAGTTTAAGTTTATTAGGCACGACGACGGCAGCTCAGCAGGAAAAATGGCAATCGGCTTATCGTGCACAAGCAGTATTTATCCAGCAAAAAATCCAGCAAGAAAATGACTTGCAACACATCAGGATCTGGCAAGAGCAGCATGGCAATATACAGCAACTGGCAAATGAATGGGGGCGCTGGGAGGCACAAATAAAGGCTTATATTACGCTGGATCAAGAATGTCAGCAAGAGCAGAAAATTCACGCTAAAGTGCAAGCAGATATTAGCTGCCTACAAAGTCAATTAAAAAAATTACGAAGCAATATAAGCAAAACATTAATAGAAAAAAACAGATTGATTGAGAGTCTTGAGCTGTTAGAAAAAAAAGTGCTGGCATTACCTCTTATGCAGTTACATCAACAAAAATCTCAGCTGGATGGTGAGCTGGAAACAATCAATTCAACTTTGCTTTTAGCGGAAAAGAGCCTGACTGAACAAACTCTTTTGCAGCAGCATCAGACAGAACTAATCACCGCTGAAAGTCTTATTAAAACAGCGTATGAGAAAATTAAACACTTGGATAGGCAGCAAGTTATTTGTCATATTCAATGTCAAGAAGCGCAACAGGCATTAAGTTTGATGACCGCAGCTAGCGCAAAAACAGCTGTAGATTTGCGTGCTTTGCTTAAAGAGCAGCAACCTTGCCCTGTCTGCGGTTCACAGCAGCATCCCTGGGAAGCCATGTTACAGCCTGTGCAGCAGCCAGTATTTGAACAACAAAGTCGTGTCGCAGCACTACAGGCTGAAAAAGAGCAGTTGATTAAGGATTTAACTGATCTGCATAGCCTGATTAAGCAAACTGAAAAATCGCTCGCAGAGAGCGTAACATGTATTGCCGAATCTAAATCTTTACAAACTCATTTATTGCAACAGTGGTCACAGATTGTAGTGGCAAATAAACCAGTCTGGACAGACATTCGGGCAGCAACGGTTATTGATTTAACAGCACAGAGCCAAGCCTTAAAAGTCGAATATACAAAGGTAAAACAGCAGGAATCTCAGGCGTTAAAACAGCAAGAAAAGCTCAATGAATTACGTATTCAGACTGAAAAACTACAGCAATTATACGCAACACAAACTGCTGAGATTGCTGAACTGGATAAGAATGTCGCCGCACAGACCAGCGGCTTTAGAGCAAAAAACGAGTCTTTACAACGACTTGAAATTGAGCGCAATAATATTTTGCTTATGCTCAATACTCCCTTGCAGAAAATTGAAAACTGGTGCGATCAACTCACACAGGCTACTAACTCATTTTTACAAAAAATGACGACTGCCGTTAATTTATGGCACACTAAATCAACACAGCTAGCCGATATTCAGCAACAACTCCAACAGATAGAAAAACAACTCTTAGCCGCTGAAACGGAAAAAAACCACCAACACCAGCTGTATACACAATATCAACAGAATTTAGAGCAGCAGACGCAACAATATCAAGATTTAAAGGCACAACGTAAACAATATTTTAAAGGCATCTCTGCCAATGATTATGCTGCTAGTATAGATAGTCAATTACAGCAAGCAGAAGCCTGTGCACAACAAGCAGAATCAGAGCGAATAATGCTTAATACAGATATTAAAAGCTGTGCTAGCACAATTGAACATTGGCAAAAAGAACAACAAAGACGTGTCGATAAAAAAATCATTGCAGAACAGGCATTGCTAACAGAATTACAAAAACAGCGACTGAGTAAACAAGCATTGCTACAATTACTGACTAAAGACCTAGCCTGGATAGAGGCTCAAAAAGTAACAAACCAGACATTAAGCAAGGCATTACAAGAATATCAGGTCGCCTTAAGCGTTAAAACTGAAAGTTTACAAAGTCATGAAATTAATAGTCCGCAAGAATCAGAAGAAAATGCCCTAGGGCAACTAAAAAGCCTGATAGAGCTGCAAGAAAAGTTAACTCTGGAAATGGATAATAACAGCTTTATATTGCGTTCAGACGATGAAAAAATTCGTGCAGGAGCACTATTACAACAGCAATTACAGGTGCAGCAACAATGCTGGGAGCAATGGGAAAGCCTGAATGAATTGATAGGCTCAAGTAATGGCCATAAATTCCGTATTTTTGCTCAGGGTTTAACACTGGAAACTTTGCTGACCTATACCAACCGACATTTACAGGAATTTGCTCGGCGCTATTACTTACAACGCGTTCCGGGCAGTGACCTTGAACTACAGGTAATCGACCGGGATATGGCCGATGAAGTGCGTAGTGTGCACAGCTTATCAGGTGGAGAAAGTTTTCTGGTTTCACTGGCACTGGCATTGGGGCTGGCTTCTTTATCATCCAATAAAACTCAGGTTGAGTCACTGTTTATTGATGAAGGTTTTGGCAGTCTGGATCAGGAAACGCTAGATGTTGCTATTGCTAGTCTGGACACTCTACAGGCATTAGGGAGGAAAGTAGGCGTGATTTCACATGTCGCAGTATTAGTAGAACGAATCGGTGTTCAGGTCGTGGTTGAAAAGCTAGGGGGCGGACAGAGCAAAGTGACTACCAAAGCTATGTAGTGTACTTCACGCTGCCACTATTTTTTGTATTTCTATAAGCCAGTAAACTTAAATAAGATACGAATAAACGTTATGAATACCCCGCCCAGCATCAGTACAAAAACATGTTTTTGTACTGATGCAACGAACACCTATTCAAGGCTTTGCAATTAATTTAAATAAGATACATTACGGATTATCGGCATCATTTATTTCCTGAAAATCTGTTAACTCAAATTTAATAGGTCCTGGATCTGGAAGTAAGGTCATCTCAACCTTTAATTTATCTCCAATATCTCCATTTGCATCTTTTAGATAAACTTCTTGTATATCTAATTTACCGGAACCAAAAGAAAAAATAGGCGGTAAGCTATGCTCTGGAAAGCCTAAAGCCTGCCAGTTTTTTAATGCCTGCTTTTGTTCTTCATTAAGCTGAGGAGCCGGGCTAAAGGAGGGAGGCATATTCATTTGTACAACAGCTCTTCCAACAGCTTTTGCTCCACTTGTAACAGCGTCAGCATAATTATCGAAATCAACCCCTGCTGGCGCATTATTACGCGCAGCCCCACTTCTTTCAGATGAGTGGCAAGC
>CAZLLL010000237.1:0-5773 GCA_964560255.1 uncultured Methylomonas sp. | reverse complement strand
GCTACGTAACTGTTGCTACAACACAGAAGACGGACAAAAAGACTAGCAATATTGGGCATCCTTCATTTATCGGTTTACACTTTGGCAGGAGTGCAATAGCTTTAGCTATTGCTGTGTACTGAAAAAGCTAAAGCTTTTTTACTCCTGCACTGATTCATACTTTAAAAGTGTAAACTACCTTTAGGGGCAAATGAAAGATGCCCAATATTGGATGATTATTTGTTCCCATCTCCCTTAGGGGAGGTTTTATTAGAATAAAAGCTCCTCAACTCCCATTTTACAGAAGGGGGTCTGAACGGTTACAAATAAAATATTGATAAGTGATGAGTATTTGTTTAATGGTGATACTCAGGTGGTTTTAATTCCATAATGGCATCCATTTCCACAGCGACACTTTTTGGTAAGGCAGCAACACCCACGACTGCACGGGCAGGGTAAGGTTGTGCAAAATATTCGCTCATCATTTCATTAACGATAGGAAAGTCAGATAAGTCAGTCAGGAAAACATTGAGCTTGACGATGTCTTTCAATTCACCTCCCGCTGCTTGTGCGACAGCCTGTAGGTTTTCAAACACCCGCTTGATATGTGCGCTGATATCGCCACCAATAATTTCCATCGTTGCGGGATCTAATGGAATTTGCCCTGACAAATAAACAGCTGTCCCTACTTTAATTGCTTGTGAATAAGTACCGATAGCCTGAGGAGCAGAGTCAGTCTGGATAATTTCTTTGTGCATATTAAAATATTATTTTGTTTTTCTGGTAATTTTTAAGATGATAAATAGTTTTTTAAGCTGGCGCATAATATTGGCTAAATGTACTCTGTCTTTTACCTTTAGGGTAATGATATCAATTGATACATGAGCATCTTGATCCATCATTTGTACGTTTTCAATATTTGATTCCATTTTAGAGATAGTCGATGCAATAGTCGCTAAAGTACCCGGTTGATTTAATAATTCAATACGTATTTCTGTCGGGTAGTCGCCTGATATATCTTCGCTCCACTCAACGTCTAACCATTCGGTTGATTTTTTGCGTTCAGAGAGACTGTTTCTGCACTCATGGTGGTGAACGACAATTCCTTTTCCTGGGTTGAAATAACCCACAATCGGGTCACCCGGAATTGGGCGACAACATTTTGCAAGAGTAATAACTATACCTTCAGTCCCTTTGATAATCAACGGCGTTGTTTTGCGCTGTTCATTATCATTCAACTTGACGGCTGCGCTGATATCTTCCTGATTAAGCTGTTTGGCGATTAAAAAGGGCATTTTATTGCCTAGGCCGATATTTTCTAGTAAGTCATCCAGGGTAGTCAGCTTAAGGGCTTCCAAAAGCTGGCTCAGCATATCCTCGGTTACATCAGAGAATTTCACTCCAGTATCCAGCAACTCTTTTTCAAGCAGACGACGACCTAAATTAACTGCTTCCTTTTGTTGGAAATGTTTAAGATAAGAACGTATTCCAGCACGTGCTTTGTTGGTAATAACATAGTTTAGCCAGAGTGGATTAGGTCTAGCCCAGGATGCTGTGATTACTTCGACTGTTACACCGTTATCTAGTTGGGTTTGTAGCGGTACTAACCGTTTATCTATGCGTGCCGAGACGCAGGAATTACCAATATCGGTATGTACCGCGTAAGCAAAATCAACGACACTGGCATTACGTGGCAACTTGATAATATTACCTTGCGGTGTAAATACAAAAACTTCCTGAGGAAATAAATCAACCTTGAGATTTTCAATAAAATCCAGTGAGTTGCCTGTTGATTGCTGTAAATCCAGTAAATCACGCACCCACTCGGTAGCGCGATTTTTAGGGGAAGAGTGCGTCTCATCATCAGTTTTGTAAAGCCAGTGGGCAGCAATACCTGATTCAGACATACGATGCATTTGTTCAGTGCGTATTTGAATTTCAATAGGGACACCGTAAGGGCCGATTAAAATCGTATGTAGAGACTGGTAGCCATTCGCTTTGGGCAGCGCGATATAATCCTTAAATTTGCCGGGGATCGGATTAAAAAGATTATGCATGATACCCAGTACCCGATAACAGGTATCGACATCAATACAATAAATTCTAAAGGCATAGACATCGAAAATATCAGAAAAAGAAAGTTTTTTGCTGTGCATTTTTTTATAAATGCTATACAAAAACTTTTCTCGCCCCTCTACTTCGCACATGAGATGAGCTTGTTTCAGGCGAGTTTTAATAGAGTCGTTAATAGTGGCAATAATTTCTTTACGATTACCGCGTGCTTTTTTTACCGCATTGTCTAAGATGCGATGGCGCATTGGGTACATAGCGATAAAGCATAAAGACTCTAGTTGATGGCGGATATTATTCATCCCTAAGCGGTTAGCCAAAGGGGTATATATATCCAGCGTTTCTTTTGCTATGCGACGTTTTTTATCTGGACGCATAACACCAAGCGTTTGCATGTTATGCAGGCGGTCAGCAAGTTTGACCATAATGACGCGTAAATCTTTAGCCATTGCCAGACACATTTTACGTACATTTTTAGCCTGCGCTTCAGCTTGCGTGTTGCAGTTCAACTGGGTCAGTTTTGTGACACCATCAACTAATTCAGCAACATCTTTGCCAAATAGTTCTTTGATCTCATCTTTGCTGACATCAGTATCCTCAATGACATCATGTAGGATAGCAGCCATAATGCCATGCACATCCATGCGCATTTTCGCCAGCGTAATGGCAACAGACAGAGGGTGACAAATATAGGGCTCGCCAGTTTTTCGAAATTGCCCTGCGTGGTGTTTTTTACCAAACCGATAGGCTTGAAAAACCTGCTCTAAATGAACATTATCTAAATAATTACTTGATAATGCCTGTAGTTGATCCAGCAGGCGCTCCTCAGGCGCGTCAGAGTCAACTACTTGTATCTCGCTCATATGAGTTAGTAGGGTATCCCTATTGTTGCTTCATCTTGAGCTCTGACCTGATGTAAACTATCAATATTGTCAGGTCTTACATGCCCCTCAGCAATTTCACGTAATGCAAGCACGGTATCTTTATCATTTTCTCGGCTAACCAATTCATCAGCCCCTTTTTCTAGCTGGCGAACGCGTTTAGACGCTAGAAGTACAAGCTCAAAGCGGTTCTCAATATTATCTAAACAATCATCTATCGTAACTCTTGCCATTTTTTAAACCTTAATTCAATGGGTTTTATGAAAAATATTAACACGGCTCCTATTATAGGAGAGTTTATTGCTCTTAGGAACTGTGTTTTAATAAATTTTAATAGTTATTATTGGCTACAAGCTCTAGACGGGACATTCTTTATATTTATAGGCGACTTAAAGTGTAGGTGCGGGTAAGGCAGGCCCCCAACAAAGCAGCAATTCTAAGTTTAAGTCACTTCTTAAATTTCAATAGATTAGAGATATATTATAAAATATTTTTTAAGATTTTTTCCGCATCAATTGCCGATTTAGTCTAAAAACCATCAAAAATCACCCTGACGCATAAAACAACCCTAAAGTTAAACTTATAATCCATTGATTACAAATGGTTTCCATATTTATAATGACTGTCAACAAAATACATCTGGGCATTAATATTGGGATTCGTGCTAGGGTGTTAAATCTGTCCTAAATAATAGCCGTGTCATTCATATTACCTGTCATGGGTTATTATGCCCGTTATAAACAGCGTAGGGTGCATTGAAAAGTGTATAAATTTTTAAGCCGCATAACACAAGAGATTTAACACCCTTCCCTCTCCCGCCTTGATAAGGCGGGAGGACTGAACGGTTACATTATTTGTAGGGTGGGCAATTTTTTCTGCCCACCCTACTTATTTTGCAAGGGAGTTAGGGAGCTGGAAATAAATAATCGTCCAGTATTGGGCAGGATTTTTGTTCGTATTCAAGGCGTAGTAACCGGCGCATAGCAAGCTACGTAACGGTTACTACAACGCAGAAGACGGACAAAAAGACCCGCAATATTGGGCATCTTTCATTTGTCCCTAAAAGTAGTTTACACTTTTAAAGTATGAATCAGTGCAGGAGTAAAAAAGCTTTAGCTTTTTCAGTACACAGCAATAGCTAAAGCTATTGCACTCCTGCCAAAGTGTAAACCGATAAATGAAGGATGCCCAATATTGGATGATTATTTGTTTCCATCTCCCTTATCCCATCTTAAGTGCGTAGCCTGCTATGCACCTTTTGTAGCACCTCGAATACGCATAAAAATACTGCGCCAGTTGCCTAAGTTATTTCCATTTCTGTCCTGGGCTATGTTTTCGCTTCAAGTGCAACAATAGCGGGTAATTCTTTTCCTTCTAAAAATTCTAAAAAGGCTCCCCCACCTGTCGATGTATAGGAGATCTTATCTTTAATCCCGTATTTATCAATAGCAGCCAAAGTATCACCGCCACCAGCGATAGAGAAAGCACTGCTGTTAGCTATTGCAAGCGCAAGGGTTTTTGTGCCTTCAGCAAACTGATCAATTTCAAACACACCCACAGGGCCGTTCCATACAATTGTTTTGGCTGAGTTTAATATAGCGGCATATTGCTGAGCGGTTTCAGGGCCTATATCTAATACCATATCATCATCGGCAATCTCACTTACTTTTTTAACAGTGGCTGTGGCCGTATCAGAAAATTCTTTTGCACAAACCACATCAACGGGAACTGGAATATCTGAATTATTTGCTTTAGCTTCTTTAATCAGTGCTTTGGCATCGTCGATTAAATCTGCTTCATAAAGTGACTTACCGACTGAATAACCCGCTGCTGCAATAAAAGTATTCGCGATACCGCCGCCGACAATCAATTGATCAACTTTATCTGCCAACGTTTTTAATACGGTCAGTTTAGTTGATACTTTAGAGCCGCCAACAATAGCAACGACCGGACTTTCAGGGTTATGTAGAGATTTCCCTAAAGCCTCCAGTTCGGCCGATAATAATGGCCCTGCACAGGCAATTTTGGCTTGCTCAATAACGCTATGAGTGGAGGCTTGTGCTCTATGTGCAGTGCCAAAGGCATCCATCACAAAAATATCGCAAAGAGCGGCCATTTTTTTACCTAACTCAGGGCTATTGTTTTTCTCGCCGACATTAAAACGAACGTTTTCACATAAAACGACTTCACCTGGATTAATGTCTATGCCACCAATCCAGTCTTGTTCCAGACGTACAGGTTTATCTAATAATTCAGCTAAACGTGTCGCAACGGGCTGTAATGAGAAGGCGGAATCAAATTCGCCTTCGGTTGGACGGCCTAGATGAGACATCAGTATAGCCGCTGCACCAGACTCTAAAGCGAGCTGAATAGCTGGCAAGCTGGCCCGGATACGGATATCACTGGTAATTTGCCCATCTTTAACGGGAACGTTAAGGTCTTGACGGATTAAAATGCGTTTGCCATTTAAATCTAAATCAGCCATTTTTTTTATGGGCATAGTTATCTCCTTAGTTAGGGTGTGTATGGGTTATAATAGATCTTTTAATCTTTGCAAAGATTATACCTTAACTCTGTCTAGTGATTAAATTAAGACATCTTGTGATTAAGGAATGTGACACTATAATTTGCACATTTGACTTGTCTTTTTGTTCGTCTTCTTGGTTACGGAAACAGTTATAGAATAGGAATTGAATAAGTTGTGCAATTATGACGCAGTATTTTTGTTTGCCTTCAAGGCACGGTAACAGGCGCATAGCTAGCTACGTAACTGTTTCCGCAACGCAGAAGGCGAACAAAAAGACAAGTCAGAATGCACACGTTATTTGATTCCCATTCCTATG
>CAZLLL010000236.1:0-5776 GCA_964560255.1 uncultured Methylomonas sp. | reverse complement strand
TATAGGAGTGGGAATTGAATAAGTTGTGCAATTATGGCGCAGTATTTTTACTTACCTTCAAGGCGTGGAAATAGGCGCATAGCAGGCTACGTAAAATTGCCGCAACACAGAAGGCGAGCAAAAAGACAAGCCGGAATGCATAACTTATTTGATTCCCATTCCATTCCATAGCAGAGCTTGCTTAACAATGCGATTGATTTTCGATGTAGTCCTGTAAAGAGAGTTGGATGGTCAATAGCACTCAGAGGTTTTTCCAACCAACAGCGTTTACCGAACACGATAAACTAGACAGGAGTACTAGAAGGAACTCCCCAAGTACAAATGACTTTGGGTATTCTTAGCCCAGCTACTTCATGCCCAACCCTTTCAGCTAACGATGGCGGGTGGAAATGTGAGAAAGAGCTCGATTCGCTATTGGCTTGCTATTGCGCCAAAGCAATGCATACTGAAAACCCTAAATATTTTTTAAAATGTAATATTTAGATAAGCAGCAACATAATCGGCAAAAAAATGCCTCATCGAAGATGGGTTATTTTTTTGCCGATTGCTTGTCTTTTTATCCGTCTTCAGCGTTGTATAAATACAGCAATTCTAAATTTGGAAACCTTTTATAATCAATTGGTTGTAAATTTGACTTTAGGGTTGAATTGTGCGTCACGGTTATTTTCCATTGTTTTTAGGCTAAATCGGCAATTGATGCGGAAAAAATCTTAACAAATATTTTACAATATACCTGTAATCTATTGAAATTTAAGAAGCGACCCAAATTTAGAATTGCTGGTATAAATAGTTACATAGCTGGCTATGCGCCTATTTATACACCTTGAATACGAATAAAAATACTGCGTCATTTGCCCAACTTATTCCGTGCCCATTCCAAAGGGATATTGATGAATAACATCACTTTGTACATCTTCTAGTTGTATATCATGAGCGACACCATGCAGTGAAATAATTAAACATACACCAGCAATAATGAGTGCAATTTGCTGGAGTGAGGTTTTGATATCGGTTTTTTTATGTAAGGTAGGAATTAAATCAGCGACAGCGATATAAATAAAACTTGAGGAGGCGAGTGCTAAAAAAAACGGCAGTCTGTCGTGTAAATCGCCAAGGCTATAGTAAGCTAAAACACCCCCGATGACTGTGGTCAAACTGGCCAGAACGTTATAAAACAGCGCTTTTGCTTTAGAGTATCCACTGTGGAGTAAAATTGCAAAGTCACCTACTTCTTGTGGTATTTCATGTGCAGCAACGGCAAGGCTGGTGACGATACCTAGCTTTACATCGGTTAAAAATGCAGCAGCAATCAGTATTCCATCGACAAAGTTATGAATGCTGTCACCAATGATAATCATCGTTCCTGCTGACTTATGTGATCCATGAGCATGTCCGT
Source organism: uncultured Methylomonas sp. (assembly GCA_964560255.1). Taxonomy (GTDB): domain Bacteria; phylum Pseudomonadota; class Gammaproteobacteria; order Methylococcales; family Methylomonadaceae; genus Methyloprofundus. The sequence continues at coordinate 4,380 of CAZLLL010000236.1, read as the reverse complement.
GATCATGCTCATCACCATGAACCTCACAATTTTCTGAGTGACAATGTCGCCAGATTAACAGTTTTTCCAGAATAAAAAACAGTAGTAAGCCCAGCATGATGGTGCCTGATAAGGTTTGTATCTGCGCGCTCCCTGCCTCTTCAAAAGCATGTGGAATCAAGCCCCAAAAAGCGACTGCCAATAAAGCCCCGGTTGCAAAACTGACACCATGCGGTAAGACCTTGGTTTGTGCATCGTCAGATAACAATAAAAAAACAGAGGCGGCTAAAACGCTTAATACACCCCCTAATGCAGTAAAAATAATAATTAAAAATAGTAAACTCATAGAAAATAAAGTAAGCAATTATTTGTAGAGCGAACTTTAGTCCGCTTGTTTGGCACTTTTTTTGTTTTAGGTAAGGGAGATGGAAACAAATAATCATCCAATATTGCGAGTCTTTTTGTCCGTCTTCTGCGTTGTAGCAACCGTTACGTAGCCAGCTATGCACCTGTTACTACGCCTTGAATACAAACAAAAATCCTGCCCAATATTGGACAATTATTTATTTCCAGCTCCCTAAAGCAATTTAAAATGCTAAGCGTTGAAGTATTTAGAAAAAGCGGACTAAAGTCCGCTTTACTCCATCCATATTAACGTTGCCATACGTCCTGTTTGCCCATCACGCCGATATGAAAAAAAACGTTGTTTATCTGTTAGTGTACAGAAATCGCCGCCGTAAATATGCTGTACGCCATTATTATTGAGTATTATCTGTGCAATCTGGTAAATATTTGCCAGATACTTACCCGATATTTGCTGTTTAAATGCACAGGAAAATTGTACTGATTGTTTAATAAATGCATTATGCACTTCACTGCCTACCTGAAAACAATGTACACCGATTGCAGGCCCTAACCATGCAATAACCTCTCTAGCGGATATTTTAGCCAGTGTGTTTTCAATGATGCCATTGAGCAAACCTCGCCAGCCACCATGAATGGCTGCAATCATTGAGCCTCGCTGATCGCAAAGTAATATGGGTAAGCAGTCTGCTGTTAATATACAACAAACGGTATTTTTTTTAGTCGTATAACTGGCATCGGCTTCAGGGCAAGTAATGACTTGATCTGCACAAACAGCATGTACGCTATGTATTTGCTGTAACCAGACTGGTTCAGCGGGTAACTTTAACATAGTTTTAATACGTAGCCGGTTGGTTAATACGTGCTGTAAATTATCTTGCACGTGGTTAGCAGCATTTAAGCTGCTATATTCACCTTGACTGATGCCGCCTGTGCGTAATGTTGTATAGGCGTGAATATGCGCAGGAGCAGGCCAGTCAGCTATGATCCAGTGTGTCATTGTCTCTTAATACTTGCAATAATTCCTGCATATCATCTGGTATGGGTTGTTGCCATTCACAATACTCTCCAGTACGTGGATGGATTAATCCCAGTTTTTCAGCATGTAAGGCCTGGCGTTTAAAATAACGCAATAGCTTTTCTAATTCAGTGCCGCAATCCTTAGGCATTTGAAAACGACCGCTATACATAGGGTCACCTACCAGTGGCATACGTAAGTGCGCCATATGTACCCGGATTTGATGGGTGCGGCCTGTTTCTAGTTTCACCTGTATTAAAGTATTGCGTAAAAAACGCTCAACGACTCGATAGTGAGTTACTGCGGGCTTACCACTTTCCCTGACGGTAAATTTCTTACGTTCAGTGGGGTGTCGACCAATAGGTTCATTCAGGGTTCCGCCTCCAGTCATCCGTCCGATAGTGATTGCCAGATATTCACGATGAATTGTTCGTGCCTGTAATTGTTCGATTAAACTATGGTGCGCAGCGAGCGTTTTGGCAATCATTAATAGGCCGCTGGTATCCTTATCAATTCGATGTACGATGCCTGAGCGTGGAATAGTTACTGCATCAGGTAGATAATAGAGTAAGCCGTTTTGTAGCGTTCCTGACCAGTTGCCAGCACCTGGGTGAACTACAAACCCAGCAGGCTTATTAACAATCAACAGGTCATCATCTTCATAAATAATATCCAGTGGAATATCTTCTGCCAGATATTCTGTGACTTTTTCAGGCTCTGCATCTAAAACAAGCTGCTCTCCGCCTTCTAGGCGGTCTTTTGCTTTTAACTGCTGAGTATTGACTGTGACACGGCCTGATTTAATCCAGGTTTGTAGTTTGTTTCTGGAATAATCAGGAAATATGAGTACCAAAATCTGGTCTAAACGCTTTCCTGCTAATTCTATAGGGACTTGTGCTGTTAGTATTGCCATAAATGGTTTCTTTCCTAAACTTTAATTTTTTAACTTTAAGGTGTATTTATCTACAACAAATTCTTTTACAATAAACATAATCTGTAAATCTTACAACGTGTCGCTGTTACTATGCCATCATTTTTCTATAAATTAGCATTTATCTGTTGCTTATCGCTGTTTCTACAAGCTTGTAGTTCTTTTTCCAATGAAAAAACAGAAGATGATTATGCGGGCTGGACCGCTGAACAATTTATCAATGCAAGCAAGCAAGAACTCGCAGATGAAAATTATAAAAAAGCAATCAAAATACTTGAACAACTGGACTCTCGCTATCCCTTTGGCCCACACTCTGCGCAAACTCAACTGGATCTGACTAAAGCATACTATAAAAATGGTGACTCAGAAGCCGCTCTTGCTTCGGCAGATCGTTTTATTAAAACTCACCCACGCCACCAAAATGTCGATTATGCCTATTATTTAAAGGCACTGGTCAATTTTAATCGTGAGCTGGGGTTTGTCGATCGGTATATTCCATCAGATGCAACTCAGAGAGATACCGTATTTACCGAAACAGCCTTTTATAGTTTTGAAGAACTAGTACGCCGGTTCCCCAATAGCCAATATGTTGCGGATGCTGAACAGCGTATGGTTTTCTTAAGAAATTCATTAGCGCGTCATGAGCTACATGTTGCACGTTTTTATATGGATAGAGAAGCCTTTATTGCAGCAGCCAATCGCGCTAACTATATTATTGAGCATTACCCAACAACCCCCGCCGTTCCTTATGCATTGGAAATTCAGATAGAAGCTTATAAAATATTAGGTTTACAAGAGCTAGCAGATAATAGCAGCAGGATCTATGCATATAACTATCCGAATGGTCCTGAATACCCTGAAGCCGATCCGAGTGATGTTGTCGTGATTCCCTTTATTTGGGATATACTCGGCTTTGATGATTAATTTTTCTTAACTTTTGTAACCGTTCAGATCCCCCTTTGTAAGATGGGAGTTGAGGAGCCTTTTTCTAATAAAACCTCTCACCTAACCCCTCCTTGATAAGAAGGGGGACTGAACAGTCACTAACTTTTACTTACCCATTATGTATTTTCGCCAAACTTTCTTCGTTGCATTCCTGACTGCACTTATTGCTAGTCTGGTGTTTAGCCTGTACCAGTTTTACTTTATTAATCCACTTATCTTTGCAGCTGAGATCTATGAAGTCGCTGAGCCTGTTGATCTTAATGCTGTAACACAAATTGAGGAATGGTCTCCAGGTGATGGCATTGAACGTAGTTTATACACATTATTAGCTAACTTTCTAATGAGCCTAGCTTATAGTTTACTGCTTGCCAGTGCGATGCTGTTTCGGGGAAGCTGCTCTACTATCAAAGGTTTAGCTTGGGGAATCGCTGCTTATCTATCCTTTTTTATCGCCCCAGGACTAGGGTTACCACCTGAAATTCCGGGAATGCAAGCGGCTGATTTAAATTTACGCCAAAACTGGTGGTTTCTGTGTGTGGTGTTGACCGCACTCGGTCTGGCTGTTTTTATTTTTAGTCCACGTTACTATAAAGGTGCGGGGGTGATTTTGCTTATACTACCTCACTTAATTGGAGCACCAGTAGCTAAAATACATGGTTTTAGCCATCCAGATCCAGTTGCCATAGTAAAGCTGACCGAACTTTGGCAGCAATTTATCCTGCATACAAGTATTGCAAATGCGTTGTTATGGCTTATAATCGGAGCAACAACAGGCTTTTTATGCTATAAATTTATTGATGATACCTCCTCTTACAACCCACTTTAATTAACTAAGGCTTGCTATGAACTTTAATAATCTTGACGCGCTTGATCGCGTATCGCTCAGCTCGACTAAAAACTTGCAATTACTAGCTAGTGCGGTATTAGGTGTGATTATTCTATTTGCTGTCGCCTTTGCGCCGATGAATATGGCGCATAATGCCGCGCATGATACTCGGCATAGTGTTGCATTTCCCTGTCATTAAGTCGCTAAGGAATGGGAATTGAATAAGTTGTGCAAATTATGACGCAGTATTTTTGTTTGCCTTCTGCCTTCAAGGCGCGGTAACAGGCGCATAGCTAGCTACGTAACTGTTGCCGCAAC
>CAZLLL010000235.1:0-5783 GCA_964560255.1 uncultured Methylomonas sp. | reverse complement strand
GTAGTAACAGGCGCATAGCTGGCTACGTAACTGTTGCTACAACGCAAAAGACGGATAAAAAGACAAGTAAGTTAAGAATGCGCATGACAGACCTGGATAACTGACAAGTCAACTGCACAAGTGTGTCATTTCTATTCCATAGTTTTTCGAAAATCAAATAATAGTATAAGCCATCATAACGGCATCTTCGCGCTCACCATTTTCTGCTTTGTAATAACCTGGCCTTGTACCAATTTCATTAAAACCCATGCTTTCATATAAGGCGATACCCGCAATATTTGATGGACGTACTTCTAAAAATACACTTTCTGCCTTTCTTGATTTTGCTGTTTCTATAACATGTAGCATAAATTTTCGCCCCAGACCCTGCTTACGCATGACTGGGTCTATACATAAATTGAGTACTGTTGCCTCCCCAACGGCAGTCGATACAATACAATAGGCTACTATGATATTTTCTGTATTCTCACCCACCCAGCAATCATAATGCGCCGCATTTAAACAATCATGAAAGATGGGTTCTTTCCACGGATAGTGATACCCCTGCCCTTCTATTTCAAGAATACGTGGTAAATCTGCTTTGCTCATTTTACGAAAGCGGATAAGCTCGACCTGATTTAATGTATCGGGAAATACTTTAGCGTAAAATTCCCGATCAGCATCATAGGTGACCAGACCTTTAAGTTGGTTTAAGACTCGTTTTAACATTATTATTTTATTTCTTCAAAAAGAGTTAAAGCCCGCTGCAAATCTTGCCATGCTTTAGACTTCTCGGTTAATGAGCGTAATAAATACGCTGGGTGATATATCGTCAGTAGAGGGATGCCAGAAAACTCATGTACACTTTCGCGTAATTTAGCGAGCGGTACTTTGCTTTGTAACAATTTATGCGCGGCGATTCGCCCTACTGCAATCATTATTTTTGGCTGAACCAAGGCTATCTGACGTTGTAAATAGTTTTGGCAAGCCTCTAATTCTTTGACCCTTGGATCTCTGTCTTCAGGTGGTCTACATTTAACAATATGCGTAATAAAGACATCTTCACGACTTAATTTCATCGCTCTTAACATTTCTGTTAATAATGCGCCAGAATGATCTGCAAATGGCAAACCTTGCTGTTCATCTTCCTGACTTGGCGCTTCTGTTACCCATAAATAATCCGCGTGTCTATTTCCAGATCCAAGTACGACTTGTTGCCGAGTCTGGTGTAAATCACATTGCTGACAAGCTCTGATTTCAGCTTGCAAAGTGCCCCAGTTATCTGTTGCAGATTCAGGTGTGAGAACCTCGGTTGCGACAACATTTTGTTCTTCAACATATCTTGGCACCCAGACATCAATGCCCATTGCCGATAGATATTGTAATCGTGTTGTATTATCCATTAACATTGTTTCCAACGAACAGAAATTTATACCTGTGGGTGCTTCTTTTCACTTTTGTCTTCTAGCTTATTCAAAGCATTGATATAGGCTTTTGCCGACGCAATAACGATATCTGTATCGGCACCTAAGCCATTAACCACTCGCCCACCTTTTTCAAGGCGCACCGTTACTTCACCCTGAGCATCCGTGCCATTGTTGATATTATTAACTGAATATAGCTCTAAAGAGGCACCTGAATTAGCAATAGAATTGATTGCTTTTAAGCTGGCATCTACAGCACCCGATCCGTCTGAATCTGCACTTAATTCTTGTTCGCCAATTTTAACCGTTACTGTTGCGCGAGGTATTTCCCCTGTTTCAGAACATACTTTTAAGGCAATTAATTTATAATGCTCTTCTTCGCTTTCAGTATTGACCTCAGTAATTAAAGCTTGTAAATCCTCATCAAAAATTTCATGTTTTTTATCCGCTAACTGCTTAAAACGGAAAAAAGCATCATTTAATTCTGACTCGCTGGCAAACTCAAAGCCTAATTTAGTCATACGGTTTTTAAACGCATTACGCCCCGAATGTTTACCTAATACCATACGATTTGCCGTCCAGCCAACATCCTCAGCACGCATAATTTCATAGGTTTCCCGATGTTTTAAAACACCATCCTGATGAATGCCTGACTCATGCGCAAATGCATTCGCGCCTACAATTGCTTTATTCGGCTGGACAGGAAACCCAGTAATACTGGAAATCAATTTAGAACAGGCAACGATTTCCCGAGTATCTAGGCGAGTATCACAGGTAAATACATCGTGTCGCGTTTTTATCGCCATAACGACTTCTTCTAACGCCGCATTACCTGCGCGTTCGCCTAAACCATTAATAGTACATTCAACCTGCCTTGCACCATTCATCACAGCAGACAAAGAGTTCGCCACAGCCAAACCTAGATCATTATGACAATGTACTGAAAAAATAGCCTTATCAGCATTCGGAATGCGTTGCCTTAAGTTGGCAATCATTGCACCAAAATCAGCGGGAATACTATAGCCCACTGTATCTGGAATATTTAGGGTTGTTGCACCGGCATCTATCACTGCTTCCAATATACGGCACAAAAAATCCTCTTCAGAACGCCCTGCGTCCTCAGGCGAAAATTCAACATTATCCGTATATTTCCGTGCTCGCTTGACGGCTTTCACTGCATAATCAATTACCTGCTCAGGTGACATTTTTAACTTCATCTGCATATGGATCGGCGAAGTCGCTATAAAGGTATGAATGCGCGAACTCTCAGCGGGCTTTAAAGCCTCACCGGCTTTATCAATATCTCTATCTAATGCACGTGCTAGTCCACACACAGTACTCTCTTTAACCGCTTCAGCCACAGCTTGCACCGCCGCAAAGTCACCATCACTGGCCGCAGGAAATCCCGCTTCAATCACATCGACTTTCAAGCGTTCCAAAGCACGAGCAATTCTGACTTTTTCATCACGCGTCATGGACGCACCAGGACTTTGCTCACCATCGCGCAAAGTTGTATCAAATATTATTAATTTATCTTTCATAAGAAACTCTATTCTTTAAGCTAGATTAACGATTGTCGTTAATCTATAAAAAACCAAAGGGAATTGTAAAAAACGAAAACAGAGTAAATGCCCATCAGGGCAGGAAGCGACCTGAGCGCACGGGCTTGCCGAAAGATAAACAGAAAACAACCCTATGTTTATGCTTGTTGTTAATAATTTTAGCTTTTTGATTCATCATCTTTAATTAGTACGTCCCTGACGTTTACGGCGTAATAATATAATCGTCATAAGAGGGCCTGACAAGGCATAGCCAAAGAAAAATAAAAATAAAATAGTGGCAGGATTCGATAAAGTAATGGCAAAACCCACCATCACACCAATCATCACCACAAAAGGCACTTTGCCACGAAAATTAATATCCTTAAAACTATAGTAACGAAAATTACTCACCATCAGTAAGCCTGTTGCAATGGTCATTAGCATGACTAACCAAGGTAGATCCTCAATACCATATTGATATTTTTCGCTAAGCCATACCAGAGCCGCTAAAATGGCTGCTGCTGCTGGGCTAGGCAACCCCTGAAAATAACGTTTATCCTGCGTTCCAAGTTGCGTATTAAAGCGAGCTAGGCGTAAGGCACCACCCGCCAGATGAATAAAGGCTCCAATCAATCCCGCCTGCCCTAATGAAGATAATGTCCATAAATACATAACGATAGCTGGAGCAGCACCAAACGATACCATATCCGCCATACTATCGTATTCTGCACCAAAATCACTTTGCGTATTGGTCATACGTGCGACACGGCCATCAAGGCCATCAAGCACTAAAGACACAAAAATTAACATGGCCGCTTTTTCATATTGGCCTGAAATCGCCGAGGCAATAGCATAAAAACCTGAAAAAAGAGCCGCTGTTGTAAACAAATTCGGCAGTAAATAAATACCACGGATACGTTTTTTTGTACTTTTCTGATCGGGTTCAGTCATAACTTAATGCTTAATAAAACGCTAAATAATAATTTAAGAGTATTGTATAGTATTTATATAGTGTCAACACTTGATAATTGATTTTTCATTTCTTTAAGGAATGGGAATTGAATAAGTTGTGCAATTATGACGCAGTATTTTTGTTTGCCTTCAAGGCGCGGTAACAGGTGCATAGCTAGCTACGTAACTGTTTCTGCAACGCAGAAGGCGAACAAAAAGACAAGTCAGAATGCACAAGTTATTTGATTCCCATTCCTAAGCAACTACCCGTTATAGTAAAAACATCAATGCGAGTGCCCTGAAAATTCACCAATATTGCAAACTACTCATGACAATCAGATATTTTCTTTATACCTGTTCCGTGCAAAAATAGCCTATTATATGGATAATCAACAAAACGGCATCAGCCCTTATACGGTCAATTTATCAATATGTGCATTAAAACAGATGATACATATTGTCCACGACTTACAAAATCTTAGTGAAAATTCTCGCTACCCTTTATTGCTACCTAAGCTGCCTGAAACAGCGTGTATAGACTCAGGGTATTACTCTGTTTTGATGGGCTATGATTTTCATATTGACACAACACATCAGGTCAGGCTAATTGAAGTTAACAATAACGCAGGTGGTTTGTGGTTTGCAGCACAGAGTTGTCAGCCTGGCGCAAAACAGTTTCCAAAAAAACTTATCTCTAAATTACTGAATATTTTCCTTCAGGAATATCAGTTATTTAGCAAGGACAAAAATGCTCGGCCAAAATTAATCGCCATTATTGATCAGCTACCTGAAAAACAGTTTCTTTATCCAGAAATGCGAATATTTGCCAAACTATTTGAGCAAGCGGGGATTAAAACAGTGATTATTGACCCCAGCCAGATTATAGCAAAAGGCACCAAGGTGTATTATCAAAATCAAGCGATTGATTTGATTTATAACCGGCATTGTGACTTTTATTTCAACACAGCTGAAATGCAACATATTGCACAAGCATGGCAACAACAGTCTGTTTGTATCACCCCTAACCCGCGTGTTTATGCTTTGCTCGCTGACAAACAACGTATGGTTGACTGGTCTAAACCAGGCTTCCTGGATCACTTATTAGCACCCAATATAGCGGCTCGTTTACAACTGGCTATTCCTGATACACAGTTATTGCAGTCACTTGATCAAGATATTGTATGGACGATACGTAAACAAAAAGTTTTTAAACCAACAACGAGCTATGCCAGTCGAGGTGTTTATGTGGGTGACAAGTTAACCAAAAATAAATTTAATAGTTTTGACCCACAGAAAACACTGGTTCAGCAACGCATTAAACCTACGATGACGCTCAGCCCTGGTGGGGCAAAGTTTAAAACCGACTTTCGCTTGTTTGTTTACCGCCATACTATTCTTAATGTTTGTGCTCGGCTTTATCAAGGACAAGTCACCAATTTACGCACTACTAATGGTGGTTTTAGTCAAATAAAAATAGTCAGTGACAGGTAAGATCCAGGGCATCCCAACGCTCAAAATCTGGTAGTGACGACTATTGACTGTTCATAATACGGTAAATATATAACTCATTGTTTAATATTATAATAATAATTTCGTCAACAGGCTTTCTTGGTGGTAATCTGCATTAACAGCTAATAGAAGTCACCACCGAAAATCTCATAGCCAGGAAATGGTTTGATCATTACCCGCGCCGAGGTAAGGAACGTGCACGAAATAAGTTGGGCAACTGGCGCAGTATTTTTATTCGTATTCAAGGCGTATAAATAGGCGCATAGCCAGCTACGTAACTATTTATACAACGCTGAAGACGGATAAAAAGGCAAGCAAGTTGCCCAAGTTATTTCGTGCACGTTCCTAAGGGAGCTGGAAATAAATAATCGTCCAATAT
>CAZLLL010000234.1:0-5790 GCA_964560255.1 uncultured Methylomonas sp. | reverse complement strand
TAAAACTCTGATTGAATAATTCATTCAGTATTTGACTATAAGCATAACTAATCTTAGCCTGCCAGTTTCCCGATATATAGCTGATATTTACACCAGCAAGAACAGAATTTATGGCTGTTTGATTTTGTCGGGTAGAGGTGTGAGAGTGCCCTGCAAAAAGTTTTAAGGACAAATAGTTTTTTCCTAGATGATAGCGTTTGCTAATATCTAGGCCATCAAAATGGGAAAAGGGTATATACGCATAAAACTCATGAGGTGGCCGCATCCAAAGGTAGGCATAGCTAACATCAACATAGTCTGAAAGTAAATAGAAGTCTGTTCCTAAACGGCCTACTCGAATATCAATATCATTTCGTGGACTCCAGCGTAAAAAAGCCCACTCCAGGTTCTGTTCAAAAAAATCACCGGCATGATCACGGGCTATCCATTGAATAGTCGCATGCAGTGTTTCACCGGCGTTAAAATCTAGTTGTAAGCCGAGACGGGAGTCAGTTGTGACTCCCCATGATTTCGTTGCGGCTTTTGTTTGTGTGGTATGACGATAAAAACCAATTGCATCAGTGTCTGTACCTATACCGCCAAAAGATCCAAAGCCTGAAAATGACCACTTTGAAAGAATGTCCTCAGCTTGTACATCAGCCATGAGTAATGACAAGCACGAGATAACGAAAATGCGAATGAGTTGTTTTTGCACGGTAGTTAAATTATTTTCTGGCTACCCACTAAAGACGGAACATTTGTGGGCTAGTCATTTAAATACGTAGGTTGTGGGTAAGGCACGAACCCCAACAAAATACACAACCGTAGTTGTTGGGGTTCGTGCCTTACCCACAACCTACGTAGCTCATCTCAATTTATGGTCGTTAAAGAGGACTACCCATTTTAGACAGGATAAGGGAGATGGAAACAAATAATCATCCAATATTGCTGGTCTTTTTGTCCGTCTTCTGCGTTGTAGTAACCGTTACGTAGCTTGCTATGCGCCGGTTACTACGCCTTGAATACGAACAAAAATCCTGTGTCAGTTGCTCAAGTTATTCCATGCCTATTTCTAAGGATTCCAAAACTCTTAACTATGAATTTCTATAAATAATTCACGAAATTCATTGGTTAGTTTATGGTTGGGTAAATAATGCACTAACGGTTTTGATTCACTATGTGATTCACGCACTTTAACGGAAGGTGAAATTTTACTATTCAGTACAGGAAGACCTTCTGCTATTAATTCCTCGACTAACTGTCGAGGTAATCGAGCTTGGGCTTGGTACTGGTTGACGATAATACCTTCAATTTCAAGATTTTCATTATGATCAGCCTTTACTTCAGCTAAGGTTTGCATCAAAGTATAAAGTGCTTCGCGTGCAAAAGCATCGCAGTCGAATGGAATAAGGCATTTATTTGCAGCAATTAATGCGGATTGGCTATAAAAATTAAGTACTGGAGGGGTATCAATATAAACTTCATCAAAACTTTCTAACTTATCCAGTTCTTCTTTCAGTTTAAATATTTTGTAACGTGATTCTAAACGGCTTTGCAAGCTTTCTTGCTCTGGGTGAGAGGGTATAATGTATAAATTCGGGAAAGGGGTTTCGTGAATAACATCTTCTAATGTCGCTCCCTTTCCACCGAAAAGACCTAGGCTTAAACAGCCCTTAAAGAAGTGAGCAATGGTTTTGTCCGCATCCGCTTCTTTTTGCCCTAATAAATATTGAGTGGCATTTCCCTGTATATCTAAATCAATCACTAAAGCACGCTTACCTTCCATTGCACTAATTGCTGCCAAGTTACATGTAATGGTCGATTTTCCAACACCGCCTTTTTGATTAAAAATCACCCTGCGCATTCTATTCCCCGATAAATCAAACAATTAAAGTATTATTATAAGTAAAATTATGTTCGTATAAAAGTATTTGCCCCACAATCTGGACATTCAGGAATAATACTCGTGCTTTTAAAAGCAATCACTTTGTCACATTTTTCACAACTTAATGTTCCTGGTGCTGTCAGCTCGCCAGATTGATAGGGATGGCTATATAGTTTAGCTGTTTGTGACAGTTGTGCCAGTTCTATACGCGTTTTATCCGCAACATCAAGGAAAGATTCCAGCGCAAAATCTTCTAATAAATCAATATCAAATTTAAGCCAATCAGTCAACGAGTCGTGACTGTTGTCAGGCAAAGTGTGCGCAGCATGATGCACATCTCTGGATACCGCATCAGAGATATGGCTAATTTCATCCTGAGTCAGACCGCCTATTTCACTGATTTTTTCTTTAGCAGAATCCAGTTTGTCGGCAATTGTATGAATGGTATCATCCGTTGCTTCATACATATATTCCATAAAATCATTATAGGCTTTAGTCAGTTTATTTTCATTCATAACAATCACTCCGTAAAAAGGCTTTAGATTTACGCCACTGTAAGGTATTCTAACGCTTTTGAATGCAAAAAGACGAGTAACAATGCAAGAAAACTACAAACCACTAGAAATTGAGTCTGAAATGCAGGCGCAATGGGAGCAATCGGGCATATTTCAAGCCTCTGATGACGAGACTAAAGAGAAGTATTATTGCTTATCTATGTTCCCTTACCCTAGTGGTCGACTGCATATGGGGCATGTGCGCAACTATACGATAGGCGATGTCATCAGTCGTTACCAGCGTATGCAAGGCAAAAATGTGATGCAACCTATGGGCTGGGATGCTTTTGGGCTGCCTGCGGAAAATGCAGCCATGAAGCATAATGTTCACCCTGCGCAATGGACTTATGAAAATATAGACTATATGCGTGATCAGTTAAAGCAACTGGGGTTTGGTTATGACTGGAGCCGTGAATTAGCCACCTGCGATCCAGATTACTACCGCTGGGAGCAATGGTTTTTTCTGCAATTACTGGAAAAAGATTTAGTTTATAAGAAAACCTCCGCCGTCAATTGGTGCCCGCAGGACCAAACTGTTTTAGCTAATGAGCAGGTGATAGAGGGTTGCTGCTGGCGTTGTGATACGGCGGTAGAGAAAAAAGATATATCGCAATGGTTTTTAAGAATTACCGCCTATGCCGATGAATTACTCACATCATTAGACCAAATGTCAGGCTGGCCCGAACAGGTCAGAACGATGCAGGCAAACTGGATAGGACGTTCTGAAGGTCTGGAAATGAGCTTTACAGTGGATGGGCTAGATGATGTTGAAATCTATACTACGCGCCCTGATACCTTAATGGGGGTCACCTATCTTGCAGTAGCTGCAGAACATCCTCTCGCGCTACATGCTGCAAAAGAAAGTGCAGAGATCGCTGCTTTTTTGGAGGAATGTCGGCAGACAGAAACTTCAGAAGCCGCGTTAGAAACCATGGAAAAGAAAGGGGTTGATTCAGGCTTTACAGCGCAGCACCCTGTTACTGGAGAACAAGTGCCTGTCTGGATAGCTAATTTTGTACTCATGAGTTATGGCACAGGTGCCGTTATGTCTGTACCTGCACATGATCAACGTGATTATGAATTTGCGCAGAAATATGGAATTAATATAAAACAGGTTATTTTCTCAGCAAATAATAGCGACGACAGTATTAAGGAAAAAGCGTTTACTGATAAAGGTATATTAAAAAATTCAGCTGAATTTGATAGTCTTAGTTCATCTGAGGCGTTTACAGCAATTGCTGATCAATTAGAAAGCCAGAACAAAGGACAGCGTAAAACAAATTTTCGCTTACATGACTGGGGGGTTTCCAGACAACGTTACTGGGGGGCTCCCATTCCTATTGTTTATTGTGATGATTGCGGGACTGTGCCTGTTGCCGAAAAGGATTTACCCGTTGAATTGCCCAAAGATGTCGTTCTGGATGGTTCAAATTCGCCGTTAGTTACTCATGCCGCTTTTTTACACACTGATTGTCCAAAGTGTGGCAAAGCGGCTCAGCGTGAAACAGATACCTTTGATACCTTTATGGAGTCATCCTGGTACTTTGCCCGCTATGCGAGTAGTCAGGCAGACTCAATGCTAGATGCAAGCGCTAAATACTGGTTGCCTGTTGACCAGTATATCGGCGGTATAGAACATGCAATTTTACATTTACTGTATGCCCGTTTTTTTACAAAATTAATGCGTGATGAAGGCTTGTTAGTTTGTGATGAGCCTTTTAAAAACCTCCTGACACAAGGCATGGTATTAATGAATGGCAAAAAAATGTCTAAATCCATAGGAAACACCGTCGACCCCCAAGGCTTAATAGCAAAATACGGCGCGGATACCGTGCGCTTATTTATAATGTTTGCAGCGCCGCCAGAGCAGTCTCTAGAGTGGTCTGATAGTGGTATTGAAGGGGCTTTTAGGTTTTTAAAGCGCTTATGGCATCAGGTACATCTGCATATCGCAGGCGATACGCCCATAGCCCTTCTTGATAAGCAGAAGTTGACAGCGTCTGAAAAAGAGTTGCGTAGGCATGTACATCATGCGATTGAAAAAGTAAGCGATGATATTGGGCGACGGCACCATTTCAATACCGCCATTGCAACCAATATGGAGTTATTAAATACCTTGTCTAAATTTAAGGATGAAGGTAATAATACACATACAATTCGTCAGGAAGCCTTAGAAGCCATTGTATTAATGCTGTTTCCTATCGTGCCACATATTTGCCAGAAACTTTGGCTGGGGCTAGGCAAAAAAGAAGACATTAACTGTCTTTGGCCTGTGCTGGATAAATCCGCGCTAGTACAAGATGAGCTACAGATGATCGTACAGGTTAATGGAAAGTTACGTGGTAAAATCAGGGTTGCTTCCAGTGCGAGCAAGGAATCTATCGAAGCACTTGCTCTAAGTGAGGCGAATGTTATGCGTTTTCTTGAGGGCCAAACGGTGAAAAAGATCATTATTGTGCCTAAAAAACTGGTCAGTATCGTTGTTTAATTTATGTGCAAAAAGTGTAATTACCTCTAAAATAAGTACTTTATTAGCGGTTGTTGTTTTTTTGCTGACAGCTTGTGGTTATCATTTGCGTGGCTCAATTGATTTACCTGAGTCATTGCAAAAAATGTACGTGCGTGGTGCTTCAATAGAGCTATCGGATGCCCTTAAACAGGCATTCAAATCCACTTCTGGGAAGTTAGTTAGCAATGTAGCAGAGGCTGGTATGATTTTAAATGTGATAGAGGAAGATTATCGGCGCAGAACCGTGTCAATTAGTTCTTCCGGTTACTCCAATGAATACGAGCTTATATACCGATTAGTTTTTGATTTAATTGATAAAAATGGCACGGAGATAGTGGCGGCACAAAGGATTGAAGTCAGTCAGGCGTATTTTAATCAGCAAAGTAGTGATACAGTGCTTTCTAAAGAAAATGAAGAACAAATATTGCGTAAAGAACTCTATCAAAAGGCGGTACGTTCAGTAATTGAAAGAGCACGGGCAGAGTTAAAGAAATCATACCCCTAATATTAAGGCTCCAGCAGAAACAGTCAATGATAGAAACATCGCCTGCCAAAGGGGCTATAAACTGAGACGAGCCACGTAGGTTACAGATGAGGCACGAACCCCAGCATTGATGCCCTCTGGGTGTATTTTATTGGAGTTCGTGCCTCACCCGCAACCTACCTCTTTAAATAGCCTATCAATATAAAGAATATCGTCTTAAATTGTAGCTACCAAAGGGTAACCGTTCAGTCCCTCTCCTTAGGAACGTGCACGAAATAAGTTGAGCAACTGACTTGTCTTTTTGTCCGTCTTCTGCGTTGCGGAAACAGTTACGTAGCTAACTATGCGCCTGTTACCGCGCCTTGAAGGCAAACAAAAA
>CAZLLL010000233.1:0-5800 GCA_964560255.1 uncultured Methylomonas sp. | reverse complement strand
TCGCGGACTAAAAATCATCACTTCGCTGGCGCTACGTTTCCAAGATTTTCAGCGGGGGAATCATTTATTAATTAATAACTTGCTATTTTTCAAGAACATAGAAAGTATAGTATAAATTCTAAGAGAGCAATAATGGATGTGTTAAAAGTGCAGTGAATATCTCAATAAAAATAAAAAAAGGTAAATTTCTAATATTTCTGCTACCTTTTGCTGGACGGGGTATCCACCCATCCATATGTAAGGGAGCTGGAAATAAATAATCGTCCAATATTGGGCAGGATTTTTGTTCGTATTCAAGGCGTAGTAACAGGCGCATAGCTGGCTACGTAACTGTTGCTACAACGCAGAAGACGGACAAAAAGACTCGCAATATTGGATGATTATTTGTTTCCATCTCCCTAGGCGTTCAGCCCCTTTCTTGGCAAGGAGGGGACTGAACGCTTACATGAAGATCATGAAGAAAAAATTTATTAGCAACATTGTTACAACAAATCAGTCATATTCTAAAACCTCTGTGAACAGTGTGAACTCTGTGGTTTAATGAAGAAATTACCACATACTGGGAGTATAATTATGGAATATAAAAATTCTGAACATATGATGCAAATATTGGCACAATTTATTCATAGTCAAATTGCAGACAAAAGTGCTGAACAGCTCATTTTTTTTACACAACATTTTTATCAATATGCTACTTTTGAGGAAATAGCGAATCGACCCGTTGAAGATTTATATGGTGCTGCATTATCACACTGGAATTTATTGTTAGATTTGCCCACTGGGAAAGAAAAAATCCATATTTATAATCCCTCCATTGAAGAGCATAACTGGCAAAGTACTCATACCATCATCCAGATGGTACTGCCTGATAGAGCGTTTACCTTGCAATCTGTCACCATGGAAATTAATCGCTACGGTTTTGCTAATCAACTGGTATTACATCCAGTTTATTGGGTACGAAGAAGTGACTCAGGTACTGTATTAGCGCTAGTTGAGGAAGAACAAGGAGATGCAACACTGGAAAGCGTCTTGCATATAGAAATCAATAGGCAAAGTCATCAGAATGTTATTGCACAACTTAAACAAAGTCTGCTGTTAATATTAGCTGATGGACGCGCGGCTACTGAAGATTGGGGGGAATGTGTAGAAAAAATGCAGCAGGAAATTGCTACTCTAAAAGCTCAAAATAAAGCACAATTACAGGAATCAATCAAGTTTTTAGAATGGCTAGAAAACACGCATTTTGTTTTTTTAGGCTATCGCGAGTACCGCATTACTGAACAGGCAGGGCAGTATGGTTTCAGCACAGTTGCAAATACTGGTTTGGGGATTCTCCGCGATAGCATTGCACCACTTTTGCAAAATACACTATACCCGATAAGTGATAATGCCTATCAATTATTAAAGTCTGACAATCCTCTAATGATAACTAAGGCGAGTAGTCGATCAACGGTGCATCGCCCTGTGTTTATGGATTATATCGGTGTTAAACAATATGATGCCACGGGAAAACTTATAGGTGAGCGGCGCTTTTTAGGCTTATATGCTTCATCGGCCTACACGTGCGAGTTAAAAAGTATACCCTTAGTGCGTGAAAAAATTCAAATCTTGCTCGCACAATCTGAATTTGTTACAAGCACCCATACCGAAAGAGCACTGTTATTTATTTTAAATTCTCTCCCACGAGATGAATTATTTCTTGCCAGTTTAGAGGTCTTAGCAAAACTTGCGACAGGTATATTGCAATTACAAGAGCGTCAGCGAGTACGCGTCTTTGTGCGCCATGAAGTCTATGGCCACTTTATTTCGTTATTGGTTTTTGTTCCCAGAGAGCGATTTAACACCCAGTCACGCATTAAAATACAAAACATATTGCTGGCTATATTCAAAGGTGATGATCTGGATTTCAGTGTTAATCTCACTGAGTCTATTCTGGTGAGAGTACATTTTATTATCCATAGTCAAGAGGCGTGTTGTA
Organism: uncultured Methylomonas sp.; assembly: GCA_964560255.1. Lineage (GTDB taxonomy): Bacteria > Pseudomonadota > Gammaproteobacteria > Methylococcales > Methylomonadaceae > Methyloprofundus. The sequence goes on along the minus strand of CAZLLL010000233.1, from coordinate 3,822 downwards.
ACCAATACGATGTAAAAGAAATAGAGCAGCGTATTATAGACGTTTTGTCTGATTGGCATGATGAACTGGAAGCTGAGCTGCATTTTTCATATGGCGAAGCGGAAGCACATGATTATTTTCTTGCCTATCGTGATGGTTTTTCAGCCGCATATAGGGAAGCGGTTTCAGCGCGAACAGCCCTATTGGATTTAAAGCGCTTTGAAGCAATTGAGCAAGATAAGGTCTCTGCTTTGGGCTTTTTATACAGCCCATTAACAGCTATCGGTCAAAAACAGCTATATTTTAAACTGTATTGCTTTGGTCAGTCAGCCTCACTTTCACGTAGCTTGCCGATGCTGGAAAATATGGGTGTTAAAGTCTGTAGTGAACGGCCGTATGAAATTAAAAAACAAGGTCAGGATAAATCCTTCTGGATTCATGATTTTGGCCTGACCTATGAGCATGTTGAAACGCTAGACATTGCTTCCTTAAAACCTCAGTTTCAGGATGCATTTGAGCAGTGCTGGGAGGGAGGGGTTGAAAATGATGGTTTTAATGCATTAGTGATAAGTGCAGGATTAAGCTGGCGTGAGATTAATATACTAAGAGCTTTGTATTTTTATCTTAGACAAATAGGTATTGCCTTTAGTCAAAGTTATGTACAGAAAACCCTAATTCATAATGCTAATGTCACAACCTTACTGGTTAAATTATTCAAGCAACGTTTTAATAGTAACAACGCTACTTTACCTGATATGGAGGCATTAACAGAAGAAATTGAAGGCTGGATAGATCAGGTAAAATCTCTGGATGAAGACCGAATTCTGCGACGTTATTTAAATTTAATTCTCGCCGCAGAGCGAACTAACTTTTTTAAAGAACCGGTCGATGAATTAGGTATCCCTTATTTTGCCATTAAGCTCAATTCTGCAAAAGTGGAGGGTATGCCTTCACCAGTCCCATACTATGAGATTTTTGTCTATTCACCACGCGTAGAAGGGATACATTTACGTGGTGGCCCCGTGGCAAGGGGAGGCTTACGCTGGTCAGACCGGCGTGAAGATTTTAGAACCGAAGTATTAGGCTTGATGAAAGCACAGATGACTAAAAATTCAGTGATTGTTCCTACCGGCGCTAAAGGTGGCTTTGTGGTCAAAACACACTGTGCAAAAGAATTAATGATGAAGGAAGGGATTGCCTGTTATCAGATTTTTATTAAAGGCTTGTTAGATATTACCGATAATTATGCCGCCAATAAAGTGATTAAACCCGCACAGGTGATTTGCTATGATGGTGATGATCCGTATCTGGTGGTTGCGGCAGATAAAGGTACAGCGAGTTTTTCTGACTATGCGAATGAACTTGCCCAGAGTTACCATTTCTGGCTAGATGATGCTTTTGCTTCCGGCGGATCAGCGGGCTATGATCATAAAGAAATGGGTATTACTGCACGCGGTGCCTGGATATCCGTGCAACACCATTTTGATAGATTAGGGATTGATATTCAAAAATCTGGCTTTACTGTGGTGGGCATAGGTGGTATGGCCGGAGATGTTTTTGGTAATGGTATGTTATTATCCAATAAAATCAAATTGATTGCTGCGTTTGATCATGAATCTATTTTTCTGGATCCCAACCCGAATACAGATAGCAGTTTTCAGGAACGGCAACGCTTATTTTTATTACCCAGATCGGGCTGGGGTGACTATGAATCTACCTTGATTTCAGAGGGAGGGGGCGTTTATTCGCGTCTGGATAAAGTGATCGTTTTAAGTGATCCTATCAAGCAAGTTCTAGCGATTAATAAAGCTCAGTTATCACCCAATGAATTGATTAGAGCGATTATATCAGCTCCGGTAGATTTACTCTGGAATGGTGGCATCGGCACTTATGTCAAGGCGAAAACTGAGCACAATAACGAAGTTGGTGACAAAGCAAATGATACGCTACGTATTAATGGCGAGCAATTACGCTGTAAAGTGGCTGCCGAAGGCGGAAACCTGGGGTTTACACAAAGTGGTCGCATCGAATATGCACTCAATTCTGGGTGCATTAATACCGATTCAATTGATAATTCTGCTGGTGTAGATTGCTCTGATCATGAAGTGAACATAAAAATTCTGCTAAATAGCTTATTGTTACAGGGAGATATGACCGCAAAGCAACGCGATGTATTACTCGTCAGTATGACTGATCAGGTAGCCGAGCTCGTATTAAATAACAATCATCAACAAAACCATGCCATTACTATGATTCAAAATGAATCTGTTATGGAATTGCAAGGCTTAAAACGGTTAATAACAACACTGGAAAGTCGAGCCAATTTAGATGGTGTATTAGAGAAATTGCCGAATGATAAAGTCATGCAGGCACGTAAAATATCAGGGCAGGGCATAACACGACCTGAAATATCTATATTACTGGCTTACACCAAACAACTGCTGAAAACAGAATTATTATCGGAGTCCAAATGTATCAATCTAGCACTTTTCAAGCAGGTTTTATGCGACTATTTTCCGCAACAATTGCAAATGGCTTATCTGAATGAAATACAAACGCATCGTTTAGCAAAAGAAATTGTCGCCAATCAGCTGATTAATAGCTTGGTGAATCGGCTAGGCATTGTTTTCCCGCATCGTTTTATGCAAGAGTTAAATTGCTCAGTCGCTGAATTGGTAAATACCTACCATCTTGTTTGTCGTGTATTTGAAATAAATGCAATATGGAAAATGCAAAGTGAATTAGAAGACAGCGTCAGTGGTAAAGTCTTTGAAGAGATAAAATTACGCATTAGAAAGTGGGTAGAGCGTGCCATGTACTGGTTTGTACGTAATGAGCCTCAGCCAGAAGCAGCCGAGCATTATGTCGCCAATATAGAAGAACTGGCGCAAGGTTTAAGCAGCCTGATCACTGAAAAAGAGCAAAAACAGATAGATCATACAGTAGATACATTGATTAATGAAGGAGTCAGTGCCGCGTTAGGGTTAAAAATCGCACAAAGTGATGCCTTGTTTGCGTGTTTAAATGCGATAAAAGTTCATAAGGGGATAGGGCATTCATTAGCGGAAGTGACTAAAGGCTTATTTCATCAAGCTTGTGCACTTAACCTAAACTGGTTACTCAGCCAGATTGTTCAATTACCCAAAGAGTCTACCTGGGAGGCGTTATCTCGCCGCGCCATGATTGATGAATACAATCAGGTTAGTTGTGTACTATTGCGCAGTGTGTTAGCGGAAGAAGCACCGTCGATTTCTGCAAAATTAGAAGCCTGGCAGAGTAAAAATGGAATCGTATATGAGCGCTATATGACATTAGTCAATTCAGCCGAAGCGGATGATACGGTGCAGTTGGAAAAGATTGTGGTGATATTGGGGACTAGTTGGGGGTTGACGGTTTATGGGGGTTAAATTGGTGAAAAAAAGCATTTTACCGTCTTTCATCATAGCATTTTTAGTTTTGGTAATTAAATATAATGCTAATATTCAAATAGTTATGGGTGCTCAGCCAATAAATAATAATCTCTATATTTAGTTACCCTAACGGAATTTATTATTCTACCACATTGGGTCTTAACCCTGGAAACAGGATTAACGACTGTTGGAGCCTTGGAAGCAGGGCAGGGCACTTGAGTTTGCGGTAGTTTTTTGCAAGAGGAATTTTTTCATCCAGATTAGCGATCAAAATACGGGACAACTCCTTTACAAAATAAGTAGGGTGGGCAGTTTTTTTTGCCCACCATCAAGTTGAGGTGGGCAGAAAATATTACCCACCCTACAAATGATGGCTTGTCCCGTCTTAAGTTGGTAGCCAATAAATGCGCAGGATTTTTGTTTGTTTTCCATT
>CAZLLL010000232.1:0-5819 GCA_964560255.1 uncultured Methylomonas sp. | reverse complement strand
TATTTTTTTAACTGCTAAACTGTCCACTACTTTTGGCCGAATATGAAGGGTGCCAAAATATTGATATTTAAAGTGTAAATTCATCCTTGTTTTTCTTTATTTTCGTCACTGAAATATATGCTAGAGATATGAAAAGGCCAGCGTTTTAGTCTGATAAAGCACTAACTCTTTTGTAACCGTTCAGTCCCCTCCTTATCAATGAGGGGTTATAGGGGGGTATCAGAAAAAGGTTCCTCAACTCCCACTTTACAAAAGAGGGAGGTTGGGCGATTACACTCTTTCTGTCCAGTCCGTTAATGTTTTTCATCAAGCGACCATTTATACTTTTTAGTTATTAATTGTCCTGTGGATTAGATATTGAAGTATATGCATGTCTTAATTAATGTATCGGAAGGTATTTCCTGCAAATAGGCGTTTTGTGATTTTATTTATATTTCTGCAAATTTATCATCAAAAACGTGCAAAGCCCTTGCAACAATATCATCCATATCATAATAGCGGTTTTCCGCTAAGCGTCCTACTAATGTAATATTCTTAAATTGTTCAGCAAAGGAAAGGTATTGATCTAATATTTTTTTGTTTTCAGCAGTAAAAACAGGATAATAGGGGATGTTTTTTTGTGGATTATTGCGTTCGAAATCCTGTGGAAATTCTTTAACGATAGTCGTGCCTGAGATAGATTGTTGGCTGATATGTTTAAACTCGGTAATACGAGTATAGTCATAATCATTCGGATAATTAATCGTTGTTTTTTCCTGAAATTGATCTACTGCTAGGTGTTCAAATTGAAAAGCGAGTGAACGATAGGGTAACTCACCAAATCGGCTGGCAAATAATTCATCAATCAGTCCGGTAAAAATTAACTGACCGTTAAAATCACTTTCCATAAGCTGCATTGCACCCGTTTCAAAATCAATTTTAAAAATATCTTTATAATCTGTATTTAATAATAAGCTGATATTAGGGTGATCAAGCATATTTGTAAATACTTTGGTATAGCCTTGAGCAGGAATAGCCTGATATTTGTCTTGGAAATAGCGATTATCACGAGAAATATATACTGGTACACGAGCAGTTACTTCTGGGGAGATATCCTCAGGCTTTTTACCCCATTGCTTGGCCGTGTAATTGACAAAAATTTTCTCATAGATAAAATCGGCAAGAAATTTTAATTCCTTATCCTCAATACGACGCAATTCCAGGATAGGGACTTTTACGCCATACCCAAAACGTTCTATCAATTTCAGTTCGAGCGAATCTGCCAGTGATTTTGGTAATAAACGATGTAAACTATTTAGATTAAAGGGGACGGGTATTTTTTGACCATCAATAGAAGCAAGTACTTCATGCTGATAGGGCTGCCATTGAGTAAATTGACTTAAATAATCAAAAACAGTTTTGTTATCTGTGTGGAATAAATGCGGGCCATATTTATGGATTAATACGCCGTGTTTATCAAAGCAATCATAACAATTTCCGCCGATATGCTGGCGTTTATCAATGATTAAAATGCGTTTGTTTTTTTGCGTCGCAAGGCGTTCTGCAAGAACGCTCCCTGCAAAACCGGCACCAACAATAATAATGTCGAACATAGCTTATAAACTAAAATTTAAAGGAGCTATTATATTAGGTATGCTGGGATATGTAAAAATCAAAAATTTATGCCTGTCGTAAAGTTGTCATATTTCTGACCTATAATAGCAAGTGCATTAGGTTACTCGCAAATAATACCCTACCCATTAATACAAAAAGCAAGTAAGGTAATTCGCAAAAAATAATATACCTCATAGTTCCCACGGTATCCGTGGGAACTCATACAGGAGCACTCTGCGTTCCGTGACGCAGGGTGTGGGGACGATATTTAGGCGGTTTTTTTATTGCGAGTTACCTTATTCCTAGGCAATTCTAAATATAGAACCCTTTACAATAAATTCTTACATTGAGCGGGTCTATTGTCTGTTTTTTTATATTAAAAATACAGGCAATAGACCCGCTCAATGTAAGTTTTAAAGGTACAAAATATGTTTTTGTACTCCTTTTGAACATAACAAAAGTGTCAACTGAGAAATAAAGGATGCCAAAAGCTGGCATCCCTTATTTCTCTATATAAGTAGTTTACACTTTGTGAATGTCATTCAAAATAAAAGGACAATAAAACATACCTTAATCATTATATGTTTATTGAGTAATTTTAATTTATGCAAATACACAATTCTGGTTGTCACAAAAGGTATTTAAAATATTTAAGGTTTCTACAAAGTCTTAGCTGCTAGGTATTTCTTTCAAAATAGGTAGAGAGGGTGGTTAAATATTAACCGCTGTAATCGTGTTGACCCTGAGGAAAAATGGTAGGCCGTGGTCACGAAGGCGAAATAAGTTATCAATATGTCAAGAAAAAGCATAGCTAATATTACGCTAAAAACTTGATTTTTTTAAAATGATAAATATAATATGAGCTTAAGTGGTAAAGCTAAAGTGTTTTGCCATTAAAAAGAAAATTATAAATAACTTACAAGATTAAACTGGAGGTGGTCATTAAGTGATTAAACAACCCTTAACATGGGGACTGCTATCTTTTATTTTATTCTTAGGTGGGTGTGCGGAATTTGTTGCAAGCAACCCTGAAGAGACAGTACGTCAACGAGTGAGTGAACGATGGGCGGCGTTAATAGATGGGCGACTGGAAACGGCCTACAGTTTTGAGTCACCCGAATACAGAGAATTATATTCTTTTGCAGATTATAGGGATACAATTCATGGTGTGGGCTCCTGGCGCAAAGTGGATGTTGAGTATATTGAATGTGTGGAGGAGAAATGTATTGCAAGCATAGTGATTTATGCTACAATAAAACTTGGTATGGGCTTTGAGGCTGTTGAAAGTGATACTCGGGCCAAGGAGAACTGGATACACCATTCCACATCAAACAAGTGGTATCATATCTCAGACCATTAAATTTTATAAAATTTATTTTATTTTTGGAGAAGTAGATGTTTAAAAAAACGAAAATTGCCGCAGTTTCTGCTGCGGTATTGGGGTTGTCGAGCATGACAGCTCAAGCTGTTTCAATCGGAGAGGCTGGGTCACAAGGTCAGGTATTAATATTTCCTTATTACAATGTTAATAATGGCTATACGACTATCTATAATATTACCAATACAACGGATAGATATAAAGCTGTAAAAATCCGTTTTCGTGAGTCAGAAAATTCAAACGATGTGTTGGATTTTAACTTGTATATGTCTCCTCGTGACGTTTTTACGATGCAGTTGAAGCGAGGTTCTGACGACGGGGTTGTTCTATCAACTGGCGATAAATCTTGTACTCATCCAACCATTCCAGATAATGGCGTGTTATTTAGACACGGGGCGTATGCATCTACTCAGCTTGCTGATGTCCGTGAAGGTTACTTGGAAGTGATCGAGATGGGTGAGCTTAATGAGAATGCAACGGTTCCAATCTTTGATGATGACGGGGTTACTGTAATCGATAGACAATTTATTGCGAGTGAAGGTGTACTTCACGGTCAGGATACTGGATTGCCATTTGACTGTTCTGTTATCACTAGAGCTTGGACATCAGGTGACTTTTTCCAGGGTGGTGCTTACTCTAATACAGCAAGCTACGATATTGTGCATCCTGATGCGCCAAGTCAGTTTTCTGTACAAAATATAGATAGTGATTTTAGGTCTTATGGGCAAAATTTCGCTAAAAATATAACCCCCCCTCAAGGTGGACTGGTAGGAACATCTATTCTTATTGATACTATCAATATTACTGGTTTTGTTGCTGAGCCTATTTCTGTTGTAAATTATTCAACACAAGCTCAACATTACTTGTCTTCCGATCAGCATTTTTACCTATTACCATCGCTTGCGTCTGGTAGTACTAGTACATCTGAGCATGTATCCCACCCTAACAGCTATGGTGTTGTTGCCAGAGACTGGGGGCTGGATGATCTAAATGTTGCACCTAGAAAGAATGTTCCTTCTGGTATTAACCCTATGCCTTTAGCTGATGCATTATTGGTCACTGATATTGCTAACCAGTACTTCTTAGGGTCAAATACCTTAACAGACTGGGTTATTGCTGCTCCGATGAGAAAGCATGCAATTTACAATAACTATCAGTATGTAAGTGATTCTACTGATTTTGATGAAGATACTGATATTCCAGTTGCAGGTGATGAGGAAAGAGGCTACTGGAAATTGCTAAAAGGTACTGATATTACCGCGACTGAGTTTAAATATTGGGATAGAGAAGAGCGTGTACCTCAGGATCCAATAAGTCCTGATGATTTCTCACCACCAATAGAAAGAAATGGTCTAGCAGGTACTCAAGTACCATTTGTAAGAGAGGTTAATATTTTAGCCTTAAAGGCAAGTGGAGATGATAGTGATGATTCTGTACTAGGGTCTGTGAATTCACGTACTTTTACATTTGAAGATAGTTTTACAAATGGTTGGGCTGTATTGCACTTTGAGAATGATGACTATAACTTAGACGGTGATCGTTATCAGGAGTGGGTTATGACAGATAGTGATGCGATGGGTGTACCATTCTCAGGTTTTATGGCTGTTAAAAGTGCCATTGGTTCACAAAACGTGGGTGAGACATTCCCGCATTTTCATGTAACCTTCTAATTATTTGATGGGTGATATTTTATCCCTTAAATAAGCAGCAACAGTAAACAAAAAAGGGTGGTGCAGATGCATCACCCTTTTTTTTGATAAGGAGAAATTATCAAGTGAAAAAGAAACTTATTGCATTATTATGTGTTTTTTCCTCTATTGCTCAGGCAGAATTAGTGAGTGATAATAATGCGAATAAAGTCGATCAAATTAATCTGGAAATATTATTAGAGGGTGCTCCAGTTGAGGCACAGAAGTCACTATTAAATAATAAGCAAAAGTTAAAGGAGCAACTTGAGCAATTATATATAAAGGAAGTCGTAGCAAAGCTGGCGATAGAAGAGGGTTTAGACACGGAAGGTATGAATGCAGAACGTTTACAAGCATTAATGAATAATGCATTGTACTTACTGAAGCTAGATAAATTACGTAAGTCAAATAAAAAAGATTATTCTAAATTTGCAAAGCAGCTCTATTTAGTAAAGCAATCTGATTACACTTTGGTAGAGCGAATAGATGCGGCGCATATACTAATATCTACAAAAGAATTAGCAGACGCAGAGGCACTTAACAAAGCTCAGAAAATCAGGCAACAATTATTGCTTGGCGCTAACTTTTCTAAACTGGCTTTAAAAGAATCTGATGATAACTCCGTGCGAAGTAATCAGGGTGAATTAGGTACTTTTACTGTCGATAAAATGGTTAAGCCATTTTCAGATGCGGCATTAGCCTTACAGATAGGTGAAATATCAGAGCCAGTAAAAACACGTTATGGTTATCACATTATTAAATTGAATAATAAAATAGCCGCAGGTGTCAGGCCTTTTGATGAAGTGAAAGACAGAATCGTCAATAAATTAAAGAAAAAAGACTGGCAACGAATTAAAAGCAGATTTTTTGAACAATTGAAAAAAGAAAATGAGATGCAAATGGATGAGTCTGCTATAGATGAGTTTGTGATTAAAAAGCTTGCTGAATTAAATAAGCCTGAAATTAAGCTGCAGAATTAAACAAAATATCTTAAGGATCAGCGAAGCTTAAGTAGGGGCTTTATAGTGTGTAAGTTATGGGTGAGAGGTACAAATCTCAATAACATATAGGCATCTTAGGGACGTGCACGAAATAAGGGAGATGAAAACAAATAATCATCCAATATTGCTAGTATTTTTGTCCGTCTTCTGCGTTGTAGC
>CAZLLL010000231.1:3062-5849 GCA_964560255.1 uncultured Methylomonas sp. | reverse complement strand
TAATGACACATTTATATGACAGTCAGGATGCTCGTAATAAATAAACGACCTAAAATCTCACTGCGGCACGGAACATGGAGACTATGGAAACCAAGCGGTATATTGTTTTTGACGAGTTACCAAAGATACTTATGTATTACACAATCAGGCTGATTTAGGAGATGATTTAATCAATGAATTCAACTGTTACACAAGCTTCACATACACCCATGATGCAGCAATATTTGCGCATCAAAGCGGATTATCAGGATACGCTGCTGTTTTATCGTATGGGGGATTTTTATGAACTGTTTTTTGATGATGCAAAAAAGGGCGCTGAGCTTTTAAGTATTACTTTGACCGCAAGAGGAAACTCGGCTGGCTCTCCTATTCCAATGTGTGGTTTACCCTATCATGCAGCCGAAGGGTATATTGCTAAACTGATGAAAATAGGTGAATCTGTTGCAATATGTGAACAGATAGGTGATCCTGCGACCAGTAAGGGGCCTGTTGAGCGCAAGGTCGTGCGTGTTGTAACACCTGGTACGGTGACAGAAGACGCTTTACTGGAGGAACGGCAGGATAATTTATTAGTTGCTATTTACTATGCAAAAGTTTATGGGATTGCTTGCCTCGATGTAACGAGTGGACGATTTGTCTTGCAACAAGTTAATTCGACAGACGAATTATTAAGTGAAATTGAACGGCTCAATCCCGCTGAGCTGTTATTTGATGAAGACTGGGCGATACTGGCAGCACTTAAAGAGCGCAAGGGTTTAACGCGCCGTCCACCCTGGCATTTTGAGGAAAGCAGTGCCAGAAAATTAATTTTGAAACAATTTAAGACGCATGATCTTAAAGGTTTTGGTTGTGAGTATTTTTCGGCGGCTCTCTCTGCGGCAGGGTGTTTATTGCAATATCTAAAAGATACCCAGCAAAGTGCTTTGCCGCATATACAAGGTATTCGTGTTGAGAGCAGTGAAGATAGTATTTTATTAGACGCTTCCAGCAGGCGCAATTTAGAGCTGGATTTTCACCCGTCTGGACAGTTACGTTTCACGCTTTTTGGGGTACTGGATAAAACCGTCACGGCAATGGGCAGTCGTTGTTTACGGCGTTGGCTAAATCGTCCTTTGCGTGATCAGGCTCTATTAAATAAACGTTATGATTGTGTCGATACTTTATTAAAGACTAATTTGTATGAAGCGGTGCGTGAGAGTTTGCATTCGGTGGGCGATATAGAGCGTGTGAGTGCCCGTATTGCTTTAAAGTCGGCACGTCCGCGTGATTTGTTGGTGTTACGTGATACTTTTGCAACTTTGCCTGCAATACAGCGACAGATAACGCAAACTGGTTGTGCTGAAATGAATGCATTAGCAACAAAGATAGGTGAACAGCCTGAGTTTTTAGCCTTATTACAGCGCGCGATTATAGATAATCCGCCAGTATTGATTCGTGATGGTGGGGTGATTGCTGTGGGTTATAATCAAGAACTTGATGATTTACGTGACCTCAGTCAGAATGCTAATCAATTTTTGATTGATATGGAAACTCGTGAAAAAGAGAATACTGGCGTTGCGACATTAAGAATAAAATACAACCGCGTGCATGGTTATTATATAGAAATCCCTCGTTCACAATCTGATGATGTACCGGATACTTATATACGTAAACAGACATTAAAAAATGCAGAACGATTTTTTACTAATGAGTTAAAAGAGTTTGAAGAGACTGTTCTTAATGCTAAGGAGCAATCTCTGGCTTGCGAAAAAAGGCTTTATGATGAGCTATTAGAGGCTATTGCTACGATTTTAATTCCTATTCAGGTGTGTGCGCTGGCATTAGCTGAGCTGGATGTTCTGGCGAATTATGCTGAACGCAGTGTCAGCTTAAAGTTAACTCGCCCAGAGCTGCAAGCACAGCGGGGGATTAATATAGTCAGTGGACGACACCTTGTTGTTGAACAGGTGTCTGATATTCCCTTTGTTGCCAATGATTTAGATTTTAGCGATGCGCGGCAGATGCTGATTATTACCGGCCCAAATATGGGGGGTAAATCAACCTATATGCGTCAGGCTGCATTAATTGTATTGATTGCCCATATAGGCTGTTTTGTCCCTGCTGCTAGCTTGCAGTGTGGGCCTATTGACAAAATTTTTACCCGTATTGGTGCCTCGGATGATTTAACCAGTGGGCGTTCTACTTTTATGGTGGAAATGTCTGAAACGGCGAATATTTTGCATAACGCAACAGAAAATAGTTTAATTCTGATGGATGAAATAGGGCGGGGCACCAGTACCTTTGATGGCTTGTCACTTGCCTGGGCCTGTGCGGATTATTTGGCAAAAGAGATTCATGCTTTCACTCTATTTGCGACACATTATTTTGAATTAACCAGTTTGCCTGATGAGCAGAGTACGATTCATAATGTGCATTTAGATGCCATGGAACACGGTGAAAAAATTGTTTTTTTACATGCCGTAAAAGAAGGGGCGGCCAGTCAAAGCTATGGTTTGCAGGTGGCATCATTAGCAGGTATCCCGCATTCAGTGATTGCGCAAGCCAAACTTAAATTAATTCATTTAGAGGATAATGCCTATAAAGATCAGCAAGCTGAAATAAGCAGTAATCAATTAGATTTATTTTCTCTTAATGCACCGCATCCTATTGTTGAATTAATTGAAAAGCTCAGTCCAGATGAGTTAAGCCCGCGTGAGGCTTTAGACTTTCTTTATACACTAAAGAAAACCCTGTAGGGCGGACTTTAGTTCGCTGTGATTGATTTAATTCGTAACATTGATGAAAAAG
>CAZLLL010000231.1:0-2962 GCA_964560255.1 uncultured Methylomonas sp. | reverse complement strand
TAGGGCGGACTTTAGTTCGCTGTGATTGATTTAATTCGTAACATTGATGAAAAAGCAAAATCTGTGCGAGACGGGGTATTTACCCCGTTTCAAAGGTTTAGTGTATCCTGTTTAAATCCTCTGCGAATTGAAATAACCATTGGCCTGATCAAAGGTAACCGTTCAGGTTCCCTTTGTAAAATGGGAGTTGACGAGCCTTTTTCTAATAAAACCTCCCCTAACCACTCCTTTACTGTGGGTTGCCTGCGACGCAAAACAAATATGAAGAGTTTATTTTTATTGATGACTCGATCCTCAAGTTTTTTATAATCAATTGTTTATAAAAACTTGAAGATCGAGTCATAAGATAAATGTGAAATTTGTTATGCACTTTATTCAGCTTATGTGATAATGGCGATTTTTAATGCGCAAAGCCTAGGGCTACAAAATAATGGATGAGAATAAAAAGAAAGCATTAGGCGCGGCCTTAATGCAAATTGAAAAGCAGTTTGGTAAGGGTGCCATTATGCGCATGGGCGATGATGCTGCATCGCGTGATATACAAACAGTTTCTACAGGTTCTTTAACATTGGATATAGCTTTGGGCTGCGGTGGTTTACCACGTGGACGAGTGATTGAAATATATGGTCCAGAGTCTTCGGGTAAAACTACGATGACGTTATCAACTATTGCACAAATACAAAAATTAGGTGGTACGGCTGCATTTATTGATGCAGAGCATGCACTTGATCCAGCCTATGCAGAAAAAATTGGTGTCAATGTGGATGATTTACTGGTTTCACAGCCAGATACCGGTGAGCAAGCTCTGGAAATTGTTGATATGTTGGTGCGTTCCAATGCGGTTGACATCGTAGTGATTGATTCTGTCGCTGCTTTGACACCCAAAGCGGAAATCGAAGGGGATATGGGCGATTCTCATATGGGCTTGCAAGCCAGGTTAATGTCGCAAGCTTTACGGAAATTGACTGCGAATATTAAACGCTCTAATACCATGGTTATTTTTATCAACCAGATTCGCATGAAGATCGGTGTCATGTTTGGTAGCCCTGAAACGACAACAGGTGGTAATGCCTTAAAGTTTTACGCTTCAGTGCGCCTGGATATTCGGCGTATCGGTGCGATAAAAAAAGGCGATGAAATTATTGGCAATGAAACGCGCGTAAAAGTCGTCAAGAACAAGGTCGCTCCTCCGTTTAAACAAGCTGAATTTGAAATCATCTATGGTCAGGGAGTTTCTTTTCTAGGTGAACTGATAGACTTAGGTGTGAAGTATGGTTTTGTTAATAAAGCAGGCTCATGGTATAGCTATGGCAAAGATAAAATCGGCCAGGGTAAAGATAATGCACGTGCTTATTTAAAAGAAAACCCTAAGGTCGTTGAAGAGCTTGAAGCTAATATTCGTGCTGAGGTGTTTGGTGTAAAAAGTAATGAGCAAGGTACGCCAGTAAAATCTGATGATGCAGATGGACTTGCCTAACTATATTGTACATGTCTAAACTTAAGGATGAGTTAGAAAATTACAAAGCAATAAAAGAAGCTTGTATACAGTATCTGGCACGTCGCGAACATAGTCGGCAAGAATTAACACAAAAAGTATCCGCTAAAGGTTTTTCTCGGAATGACGTTGTGAGGGTGGTTGAAGAGCTTGCAGAGCAAGGCTTGCAAAGTAATGCCCGATTTGTCGAAAGCTATGCAAGAAGCCGTGTACGTAAAGGCTTTGGCCCATTACGTATTCAAGCTGAGCTGCAACAGCGAGGTGCAAGTGACAGCCCTTTTGAAATGGCAGTTGAAGATATTGCGGGTAGCTGGCAAGATTTACTTGAGCAGGTATACCATAAAAAATACGGTGCAGAAAATACTTTGGATATAAAAGAGAAGTTCAAGCGTAGTCGGTTTTTACAGCAACGGGGCTTTCCTATCGAAATGGTGCAGAGCTTATTTAGGCAGCTATCAGTGTAGAGCAGACTTCAGACCACTTTTTGAGTTCATCTAGAGAGTCGAAAACTCGGTAGTGACTTTTATGAGCTGTTAATGGAAGTTACTATCAAGAAATGTCCGTTGATAAAATAATTATTATAATATTAAACAATGAGTTATATGTTTCCCGTATTATGCGCAGTCAATGGTAGTCACTACCGAAAACTCGTTATAGTTTCTTAGTTATTAAGGAATGTGAATTCGATAACTTGTGCATTTGACTTGTCTTTTTGTCCCTCTTCTTTGTTGCTGAAACATTTACGTAGCCTGCTATGCGCCTGTTTCAGTGCCTCGAAGACAAACAAAAATCCTGCGTCAAATGCATGGTTATTTCATTCCCATTCCTAAATTCTAGCATCCGCTACTGATTATTATATTTTGAAAGGAGGGCTACCAACTTAATACGGGACAACTTCTTTACAAAATAAGTAGGGTGGGCAGTTTTTTTTGCCCACCCTCAAGTTGAACCTCGGTGGGCAGAAAAGATTGCCCACCCTACAAATGATGGCTTGTCCCGTCTTAAGTTGGTAGCCTAGATTTACAATTAGAGATTCCTGATGGCTTTAAATATTCATTGAATTGTAAAAATCGAAATGATGGCAGTTTTTGTGGAGGTGATGGTGATTAAATATTACAAAAAAATCCAGCGGATAGCTAAAAACGTCACACCTTTTGCTGATGCAAAAGCCTTGCCACTTATAGTGGTGTGCTGATTTTGGCGTTAATTTTAAAAGGCTGGCAAATGAATTACCTGAAAAACATCGTTGCTTTTTTATTCTGACACCTTTGCTATTGTCATCTGGTAGGGAGCTGGAAATAAATAATCGTCCAATATTGGACAGGATTTTTGTTCGTATTCAAGGCGTAGTAACAGGCGCATAGCAGGCTACGTAACGGTTGCTACAACGCAGAAGACGGACAAAAAGACTAGCAATATTGGATGATTATTTGTTTCCATCTCCCTAAGGGCATCATGTTGACATAC
>CAZLLL010000230.1:0-5868 GCA_964560255.1 uncultured Methylomonas sp. | reverse complement strand
CCTAACGTAAAATAGCAATTCCTTTCAATAGATTTAATGCTTCAGTTAATGGGTAATCACGTAAATCTACACCTTTTTTATCAGCATATTTTTCCGTCTTCTTAGACTTTCCTTTTTTATCAGATTTCTTACCATTGCCATTGGATAAGTGATGCGATAAGTCAGCCTCTTTTACCGGAGTAAATTTTGCTGCCTCTAACTCTTCTAACTTAAGCCGCCTTAGTTCAATATCTGGCTCTATACCCGTCGCCTGTATTGAACGACCAGATGGCGTGAAGTACCGTGCTGTTGTGATTTTTACGGCACCACCATTACCCGTAGGTAAAATAGTCTGCACTGAGCCTTTACCAAAGGATTTAGAGCCCATAATAATAGCGCGTCTATTATCTTGCAAGGCACCAGCGACAATCTCGGAGGCCGAGGCTGAGCCTGCATTAATTAAAACAACCAGTGGCGCACCGTCTAATAAATCACCAGGAGAAGCATTAAAATCCATTTTTGAATCTTTGATACGACCTTCGGTATAGACAATTTTTCCTGAGTTTAAAAAAGCATCACTCACTGCAACAGCTCCATTCAGTACGCCTCCAGGATTGTTACGTAAGTCTAGCACCATACCTTTTAGTTTGCCGCCATTCTCTTTTTTCAGCCTTTTAATTTCATCTTTAAGCGCTTCCCCAGTAGGAGATTGAAAGCTACTGATACGGACATAACCAAAGCCATCGTCTAAAGTCCGGCTACGCACACTTTTCACTTTGATAACATCGCGAACCAGAGTGACATTAAAGGGTGCATCTTTACCTTCGCGTACGACGGTCAGAACAATTTCACTGCCCACTTTACCACGCATTATTTTTACGGCATTGGTTAGGCTCATTCCTTTTACAGGCTGATCATCTAATTTAATAATTAAATCACCTGGTTGCATTCCTGCTCGTTGTGCAGGTGTATCATCAATAGGTGAAATCACTTTAACAAAGCCATCTTCCATAGTGACCTGGATTCCTAATCCTCCGAAACGTCCTGTTGTACCCACTTTCAGTTCTTTATATTCTTCACTATCCAGATAACTTGAATGAGGATCCAGGCCAGATAACATGCCACGAATGGCACTTTCAAGTAGGACTTTGTCGGAAACAGGCTCAACATAATCTCGTTTGATACGCCCAAAAATTTCAGTAAATGTTCTTAATTCTTCAAAAGGAAGGTTAACTGCTTCCTTCTTTTCTGCTTTATCTGCAATTACTGAGCCAGTAGTTGCAATTAAAATACCCAGCAAACACCCAAGTATTAAAGTAGCTCTATTTTTTTGTTTAACCACGCTGTGTAAACTCCGTTATATAAATTCCTAATAAATTCTAGGATAGTTGTATTTTATACCAATATAATAGTATAGGTATCTTCTTTAATTTCAAGGGGGAGTAAAAAAGCTTCAGCTTTTTAACTCCTGTGCTGTTTAAATAACAAAAAAATATAATCTACTGATGAGTAAAAATAGAAGATGCCAGCTATTTTCAATATTCCTCACGTTCAATAATAACTTACTTACACCATTTTTTCGGATTCAAAGGGGTACTCTTATTACGTATTTCAAAATATAAACCTGCTTTTTCCTGGCCTCCGCTGTTACCTGCTGTTGCCAGAATATCCCCGACAACAATCCAGTCGCCTACTTGTTTATATAGGCTTTGATTATAGGCATACAAACTGACATATTTATTATCATGTTTCACGATCACTAACAGGCCATAGCCTTTAAGCCAGTCTGAGAAAATAACTTGCCCGTGAGCGATAGCTTTGATTTTTGTCCCTACACTGGCTTTGATTAATACACCTTGCCACTGACTACCGCTACGCGCACTCCCAAAAGCTTGAATAATTTTTCCTTTTACCGGCCAGGGTAACCTGCCCTTTAAGCTAGAAAAAGGCTGATGAGTTGTTGAAACTGACGGGGTGACCTGCTGTTTCACTTGTTGCAACTGCGTAATCAAGTGCTTTAATTGTTGCTCATTTTTCTTTAGTCTGGATAATTGGGTTACATTTTCCTGATAATCTTTTTTAATGTTAGTGAGTATTTTTTTACGTTCTTTTTTACTTTTAATTAATTTTTTTTGCTGTGCATTGGCATCAGCAATTAATAGCGCTAAATGATGTTTTTCCTGTTCGTTTTGTTGGTTTAAAACGTCGAGTTGTTTTAAATCTGAATTAATTCGTGACAATTGCTGCATTTTTGCTTTATTGAAATACTGATAATAAGTCATCATGCGACTGCTTCGACGGCTATCTTGCTGACTAAAAAGCAGCTTCAACTGCTGCTGTCGGCCCAGCGCATAGGCCGACTTTACTTGCCTGGCTAATTGCGCCTGTTGCATCAAAAGATTACCGTTTAGCAATTGTACATCTAGTTGTATTTCATTAATAAGCAATTGTTTCTGTTGTACCTGCTTAGTTAAAGTTTGCATGGTACGCGCAATTTTTCCCTGCTGTTGCTCTACACGCATTAGCTCTGATGAGGCCTTATCCTGATTTTTTTTTAGCCGAGATATATTATTTACAACGGATTCGATGATGCTTTGAACGTGGCTTAATTCTTTATCCTTATTGATCGCAGCCATACTGCAAGTATAGCTGCAAAAAAACAATATTAACCCAAAAGCTCTCACCCTGATTTATCCGCTTAAGAATAGAAATTTAATAACTTGTGCATGTAACGCAGAATTTTTGTTCGTTTTCGAGGCGCGGAAACAGGCGTATAGTAAGCTACGTAACTGTTTTCGCAACAAAGAAGATGGGCAAAAAGACAAGTTAAATGCATGAGTTAATTAATTCACATTCCTTAGTAACAGAGATCGGCCATCCATTTCAAGAGGCTGCTGTATGCCCAGAATATCTAACATCGTAGGCGCTAAATCCTTTAAACTACCATCAGTGGCTAAGGCCTTGCTCCCACCTACATAGACAAGTGGCACCCTATTAGTCGTATGCGCTGTTTGCGGGCCGCCCTGCGCATCACGCATCTGTTCAATATTGCCGTGATCAGCAGTCAGTAGCATTTGCCCACCCACTTTTTCTAAAGCACTGACAAGCTCAGCTAATACACCATCAATGGTTTCGACAGCTTTTAGTGCTGCTTCCCATTTGCCTGTGTGACCAACCATATCGCAATTCGCATAATTACAGATAATGACATCATATTTTTGTTCTGTTATAGCATTCACTAAATGCTCAGTCACTTGAGCGGCATGCATCTCAGGCTGTAGATCGTAGGTTTTTACTTTTGGTGACGGCACCAGAATTCGATCTTCACCTGCATTAGGTTCGTCTACACCGCCATTCATGAAAAATGTGACATGTGCGTATTTTTCAGTTTCTGCCAGACGTAATTGAGTTAAGCCTTGTTGTGCCAAGACTTCTCCCAGGCTGTTTTTAATCTTCATTGCAGAGTAAGCGATGTGATAGCTGAACTTTTCATGGTACTGAGTTAGAGTAACAAAACACCCTTGGTGCCCAGAATGTCGACGCTCAAAATCAGAAAAACTTGCTTCGCTAATAGCCTGGCTAATTTCCCGTGCACGATCCGCACGAAAATTCATAAAAACAATGGAGTCATTTGCTTGCAGATGGGTCACTTCGCCTTGCGCGTTTAATATCGCTGTGGGCTCTACAAACTCATCCGTTTCATCACGCTGATAAGCGGCCTGTAGACCTTCAATTCCCGAGTTAGCCGTATATTCGCTTTCACCAAGAACAATTAACTGGTGAGCCTTTTGCACACGATCCCAGCGATTATCTCTGTCCATAGCAAAAAAACGACCTACGATAGATGCAATATTTCCGACACCCAGTTGATCAATTTTATCTTGCAAACATTGCAGAGATTCTTTGGCACTGGTAGGTGCAACATCGCGACCGTCTAAAAACGCATGGATAGCGACTTTTTTTAAGCCTTTTCTGGCCGCTAATTCTAGCATTGCAAGAATATGGTTTATATGACTATGCACACCTCCGGGAGAAAGCAGGCCCAGAATATGTAATGTGCCATTGTTTGCGAGTGCTTCATCCACGGCTAAGCAGAGTGCAGGGTTTTCAAAAAAGCTGCCTGATTTAATAGCATCGCTAACGCGTGAAAAATCTTGTGGTACATAACGACCTGTACCGATATGCATATGTCCCACTTCTGAATTCCCCATTTGCCCGTCAGGTAAACCGACTATTGGGCCCGAACAATCCAGAGTGGTCATAGGAAATTTTTTCTGCAGGCTGTCCCAGCAAGGTGTCGCTGCATTGGCAATTGCGTTATAGTCTGTTTCAGCACGAATGCCAAAGCCATCAAGAATTAATAAGACTAAAGGTTTTGGTTTCATTTTTGTTTTTCCCTGGATTTAGTGATAAGTAGATGGCCAAAAGTTTTTTAGCGTTGAATTCATATTATACATGGACTTACGGATCAAAAATGTTATATAACTTTTGAGCGATTACTTATACATCATCAGGTCGCCACTAAATTTATTGAGTGGCTTCTATTCGCTGACAATTTTTATTGAAAGTAGGATGCTGAAATTGACTCGGTTAGGATTGGGAACGGAATTAAGTTGAGCAATGGGCGCAGTATTTTTTATTCGTCTTCCATGCGCACATTGTTGCTCTAACAAGCGATCTAACTGTTTGTGCAAACACCGAAGGCGGACAAAAAGACAGGCAAGTTGCTCAAGTGTGTCATGCGTGTTTCGTAAGTATGTAAATGATAGAAGAATTTTTATATTTTACAACAATATGTGGTTTTCCACGAAGCGAAAAATGAGTGATGTACGAATCGGTGAATAAAACTGACTATTTATTTATCGCTTGAGTGCTGTAAATAGAGAGGTTTTTATAAAATATTTTAGCTAAATTGACAATTATCATTGCTTGAATGCACTGGAATTGCTCAAAAGCTCTGTTTTTGTTATATTTAAGTGTTTTCTAATAAGCTGTAATAGGCTAAACTATACCAAATTTTAGGCGATTGTAAATACAAATCACCCTAAATAACTAGCAGAAAATATCATTCAATGCGACTGCAAAACGTCTTGCTCTCATTAAATTATAGTAAGGCCATAGCTGAGTGTCGTTTTCTTGAAATAACTTAATTACCGTTACTTTGCGAATACTTTCAACATGGAAAACCAAGATAATCAACCCTTATACGCGGATGCAGACATCGAAAGAGCTGCCCGCTGCTTAAAAGCGATGTCACATCCTTTACGCTTGAAGATTCTTTGCGTATTAGGTACAGAAGCAATAAGTGTTCAGGATATTGTTGAAAAAGTTGGCACCAGTCAAAGCAATATCTCTCAGCACCTAGCTATTTTACGAGAAAAAGATATATTAAACTTCAATAAAGATGCAAATCGAGTATTTTACTTTATTGATGACCCGCGTATGCTCAAACTGATTGAAATGATGCGCGAAATATTTTGCCATCAGTGTTAAGGAATGGGAATGAAATAACGTGTGCATTTGACGCAGAATTTTTGTTCATCTTCGAGGCACGCAAATAGGCGCATAGCAAGCTACGTAACTATTTACATAACAAAGAAGACGGATAAAAAGACACGTTAAATGCACACGTTATAAAATTCACATGCCTAAGGAGCGTGCTCGACACACTTGAGCAGTCATTACTTTTGTGTGCTTAATAACAGTATAACATCCCCGCTATAATACTTTCTTTCACTAGAGTTGATCTTGAAAATATTTATTAATAATCAGCATGTTATATTTTTAGTATACTTTATTTTTTGAAAAAATGAATAAAACTGTATTTCACCTAGGGGAGCTGGAAATAAATAATCGTCCAATATTGGGCAGAATTTTTGTTCGTATTCA
>CAZLLL010000229.1:0-5894 GCA_964560255.1 uncultured Methylomonas sp. | reverse complement strand
ACGACACACTTAAGGAATGGGAATTGAATAAGTTGTGCAATTATGACGCAGTATTGTTGTTTGCCTTCAAGGCGCGGTAACAGGCGCATAGCTAGCTACGTAACTGTTTCCGCAACGCAGAAGGCGAACAAAAAGACAAGTCAGAATGCACAAGTTATTTGATTCCCATTCCTAAGCAACTGACGCAGGGTTTTTGTCCGTCTTCGGTGTTGCACAAACAGTTACGTAGCTCGCTAGAGCTAAGGTTGTGCGCCTTGAATACGAACAAAAACCCTGCGTCAGTTGCTCAAGTGTCTCGTGCTCATTCCTTAGTAATGCAGATTAAGCCTGTTGTTTTTACTGCAAATTTTCCTTTCTGTTCTTGTCTTACCCTTGTCATACACGCACGCTAGTAAATAACACGTTATCTACTTCAATACCTTCGCCAAAGTGAAAATATTCTCATTTTGTCAAATTCATCTGCATGTAAGCTATTGATTTACATAGATCGAATTTTGGTATTTTTGGCACAAATCAAAACTGGCGAAGGTATTGCTACTTTAAATTCCAGAGAGCCGTTAAAAAGCTTTAGCTTTTTTTGAGTAACAGCAATAGATAAGAGCTACCGCACTCCTTTGCCTATGGTTAAATGAAGATACATAATCTATGTCTTAAACACAACGGTAGCTAATAAAATTCAACTCCTCACACTACAATTTCTTATCCACGCCTACTCTATTAAATGAGCCAAGCCAAACAATCAGTACCACAACAGGTACAAGATACCTTCTCTTTAAAATCCATCACCGCACTGACAAAAAAATATATTTATTTTGTCGCCTGTTTAAGTTTTTTTATCAACTTTGCCATGCTAACAGTGCCATTATATATGTTGCAACTTTATGATCGCGTATTAACATCACGCAATATAGATACATTAATATTCTTGACTATTGCAGCCGTATTTATGCTAGTGGTTATTGGTGCACTGGAGCTGGTCAGGTCAAGAATTCTGGTTCGCATAGGGCGTTGGCTGGATGAGCAATTACGTACCTGGTTAATGCATCTAACGCTGGTAACAGGTAAAGATAGTCAGATAATGAGGGATCTTGATGAGTATCGTAATTTTCTGGCAGGCCCTGCTCTTTTAGCCATACTGGATGCTCCGTGGACACCTTTGTTTATTATTGCCGTTTTTATACTGCACCCACTTTTAGGTGTCGTTGCTTTGGCAGGGGCAATTATACTGACCATACTGGCTGTGAGCAATGAATTGCTAACACGAAAAATTCTGTTTGAAGCGGGAGGTCATGCTGCTACAGCGAATAGATTTGCAGATCAGGCAGCAAGAAATGCAGAAGTGATTCGTGCGATGTCCATGTCAGCACCTTTAATTGGCTTATGGGAAAAAGAGCGGGGTATGGCGACCCAGTTGCAGACGAAAGGAAGTGATCGGGCAGGCTTAATTAGTGCCTTGGCAAAAATAATTCGCTTAGGTCTTCAGGTTGCCATTTTAGGCACAGGTGCCTGGTTAGCAATGAATGAATTAGTCTCGCCTGGGGTTATGATTGCAGCATCCATCATTATGGGGCGTGCTCTGGCTCCCATTGAAACGGCTATTGGTGCGTGGCGTAGCGTGATCAATGCAAGAAATGCTTATAAGCGACTAAATCAGTTTTTAGATGAACACCCCGTGAAAGCTGACTCTATGTCGCTACCTCCACCTAAGGGAAAACTATCTGTTGCTGGGTTGAGTTATTTTGTACAAGGACGAGAAGCACCTATTTTATATAATATTTCTTTTGAACTCCAGGCAGGTGAATCATTAGGCATTACAGGGCCTAGTGCTGCGGGTAAATCAACATTGGCTCGTATGCTGGTAGGCGCTTTAAGGCCAACTAAAGGAGCCGTTCGTATTGACGGTTTTGACTTAAAGTCCTGGAATCATGTCGAGCTAGGGGAACATATCGGTTATCTTCCGCAGGATGTTGAGCTCTTTGAAGGTGCAGTGCATGAAAACATTGCCCGCTTTAACGAATTTACCCATGAAGATGTCATTGATGCGGCTAAAACGGCGAATATTTATCAAATGATTGGCTTTTTAAAAGAAGGCTTTGATACGCATATAATGGCAGATGGCACACCACTTTCTGGAGGGCAACGCCAGCGCATAGCTTTGGCTCGGGCAACATATAAATCTCCTGCTATTATCGTACTGGATGAGCCTAGCTCAAACCTGGATACTGAGGGTGAGCATGCGCTAAGGTCAACGATTGACAATCTAAAAAAGCAAGGATGTACAGTCATCATTGTCACACATAGGCCGCATTTATTATCGCATGTTGATAAAGTACTGGTGATCCAGGAAGGGAATAATGCCATGTTTGGCGATGCCGAGAAAATACTTGCTCAAATAGCCAGACCAATTGCAAATGTTTCAGCGCAAACAGGAAATATCAATGCATGATCTACAGATATCAGAAAATAGTTCGGTTAAAACGATTACACCCCCCGATTTAACTGAAAGTCGTGCTGCATTATCTGCAATTATCAGAGTCTGGTTTATAGCGGGTAGTCTCATTATATTTTTGAGTTTTGGGGTATTGGGAGCGTGGGCTTCTTTAGCACCCATTGCAAAAGCTGTCATAGCCAGTGGTTTCGTTAAAGTCGATTCAAATAGAAAAAAACTACAACATCTTGAAGGAGGTATCGTCGATGCTATTCTGGTTAAAGATGGTGCAATGGTTAAAAAAGGTGATGTATTAATTCGGCTGGATCAAGTGAGAGCAAAAGCCTCACATGCTATCGTACAGACTAGCTATCAATCAGAAACAGTTAGGCTTGCACGATTACTGGCTGAAAGGGATTACAAGAAGAAAGTATCCTTTCCTGAAGAACTATTAAAGCAGGTCAAAAACCAAGAGGTTTTTAAATTAATAGATGGGCAAAAACGTATATTCCGCGCAAGAAAAACGACCTTAGATGGTAGTATAGAGATACTACAGCAGCAAATCTCTCAACTAAAAGAAAAAAAAATAGGTATTCGCGCCCAACAAAAAGCCAAGAGATACCAGCTAGCACTTGTCGGAGAAGAGCTTAAAGCAGTCAAGAAATTATTTGAAAAACATTATATAGATAAACCGAGAATACTAAAACTACAAAGAGAAAGTGCAAATTTAAATGGTGAGTTAGGTGATTATATTTCAGCATTTGCTGAAACATCGGAAGCTGTTTCTGAGAAAAAACAGGAAATACTACAGCGTAAAAATGATTTTGATCAAGCCGTTGTCAATGAACTTAGAGAAGTACAAACAAAAATTCTAGATTTAAAAGAGCGGCTAGGAGCCACCAGTCATATATTAACCAATATAGACATTCGCTCGCCGGTCGATGGGACGGTCGTTAGTTTAGCGGTTTTTTCCAAAGGAGAGGTCATTGCACCTGGATCAACTATTCTGGAAATAGTACCAGTGAATGATGATCTCTCAATAGAAGCAAAAGTTAAAACTACTGAAATAGATAATTTAATTATAGGTCAGGAAGCCGATGTTCGATTAACTGCTTTCGATAGTAAGTCAACTCCTGTATTAACGGGATCTATTACCTATATTTCAGCCGATGCGCTTGAAGATGAACGTACTGGGCTAAGTTATTTTAAAGTTAAAGTATTGGTAATTGATCAGGAATTGCAAAAGCTAAAAGGGAAACCTTTACATCCGGGAATGCCAGCTGAAATTATTATAAAAACAGGTGAGCGAACAGTACTGGAATATATTGTCCAGCCATTAACGGATGCACTGGCAAGAGCCTGGCGAGAGCAGTAGGTTTTTTGCCCACCCATTCTACTAAACGTTTGAAATGGGGTGAATATCCGGTCTCGCAAAGGCACCTCGAAGATAAACAAAAATTCTGTGGTAACTTATCATCCACCATTTCTGTAATAGCGGACTGAAGTCCGCTCTACACAGTAAATGCACTGCGAGAGAGCATGTGTTTCACAATATTGTACTCATTTTTACAATAAGATGACTGTTTAAAAATAGAGTATTCATAAACACATATAAAAACAATATGTTAAGTAGATGGTATGTTTTGTGCTTAAAATATTAGTAATATTAACTTTTTGAGCTGAGTATGAGTACACAATCAATAAACTTTTTTTCTTTTTCTGGCAGAATGAAAATTCTGCACACGACATGGGTTGCTTTTTTTATCTCATTTGTTGTCTGGTTTAGCTATGCACCACTGATGTTGGTGATAGCTGAGACTATGGGCATGAGCAAAGCGGAAATTAAGACTATCTTGATTTTAAATGTTGCCCTGACCATTCCTGCACGAATTATTATTGGAATTTTAGTTGATAAATTTGGACCGAAGCGGACATTTTCTATTTTATTAGCATTAGGCAGCTTGCCTACTTTTCTATTCGCTTTTGCAGATAGCTTTGAACAACTCGCATTAGCACGATTTCTATCAGGATTTGTGGGTGCAGGGTTTGTCATTGGCATTCGTATGGTTGGCGAATGGTTTCCAGCAAAACAAGTGGGGATTGCCGAAGGTATATACGGCGGTTGGGGGAACTTTGGTTCCGCAGCAGCAGCAATCACTTTGCCTTCATTAGCTCTTGCTTACGGTGGTGATGATGGCTGGCGTTATGCGATTGCGACAACCGGTGTGATCGCTTTGATTTATTCAGTTATCTACTTTTTCAGTGTGACTGACACCCCTAAAGGCTCTACTTATTTTAAACCGAAAAAAGCAGGTGCAATGGAAGTCACCAGTATCAGGGACTTGTTTTTTTACATCCTGATGACAATTCCTTTATATGCTACGCTGACATTATTAACCTGGAAATTATCGCCAGCAGGTGTCAGTCTATTATCAAATCTGGCTGCTATACTGATTTATATAGGTATCTGGATATTGTTTTTTTATAACGTGTATAAAATTATCCATGTTAATGAAGAACATTTAATGCAGCCAATAGATGAAATTCATAAATATAAATTTAAACAAGTGGCTATTCTAAATTTAGCTTATTTAATTACCTTGGGTTCTGAATTGGCAGTGGTTTCAATGTTACCGATGTTCTTTTATGAGACTTTTCATGAATCGCAAGGCATTACTATGGTGCAAGCGGGCCTTTCAGCTGCAGGATTTGCTTTTATGAATTTAGTCGCACGGCCCAGTGGAGGTTGGATAAGTGATAAATTCGGGCGTAAACTTTCTCTCTCTATTTTTATTGTAGGTTTGTCTATTGGTTATTATTGTCTGTCATTAATTACTTCTGACTGGCCGATTTATAGCGTGATTATGTTAACCATGTGCTGTTCATTTTTCGTGCAAGCGGGTGAGGGCGCTGTTTTTGCCATGGTACCTCTTATTAAAAGGCGCATGACAGGACAAATAGCGGGTATGGTAGGTGCTTATGGTAATGTGGGGGCGGTGTTGTTTTTAACTGTTTTATCCTTTGTTTCTCCTTCCGTTTTTTTTACAGTGATTGCTGCAGGTGCACTGATTGTCTTAGTCGCTGTACAGTTTATTGAAGAACCTAAGGGTCATATGGTTGAAGTTCAGGCTGATGGAACGGTTGAAATGATTGAACTAGATTAGAAGTGTGACAATATAAGGGAGATGGAAACAAATAATCATCCAATATTGCGAGTCTTTTTGTCCGTCTTCTGCGTTGTAGCAACCGTTACGTAGCCAGCTATGCGCCTGTTACTACGCCTTGAATACGAACAAAAATCCTGCCCAATATTGGACAATTATTTATTTCCAGCTCCCTAATTCCCCGATAATTTTTATAAAATACATACGCTTTTGGTTTATCCATACAAAGGTGTCGGTTGCGGGTGAGGTACGAGCCCCAACAAAATAGATCACCGACCATCAATGTTGGGTTCATACCTCAA
>CAZLLL010000228.1:4288-5898 GCA_964560255.1 uncultured Methylomonas sp. | reverse complement strand
TGCGGAAACAGTTACGTCGCTAGCTATGCGCCTGTTACCGCGCCTTGAAGGCAAATAAAAATACTGCGTCATAATTGCACAACTTATTCAATTCCCATTCCTAAGTAAAGTTCAAGCTACATACGATAAGGCTCTAGCTGTATGGACTCTACTCGCCTACCAAGCATATGAATTTTCCCATTATAACGTTCGGCTCCAGTAGATGAAAATTCAAACTGATAGCTACGGGCAATATGAATTTTCCCTCTCAGATCTTTTTTTAAGGAAAGTCCTCTAAATGCGATATAGCCGTCCAGCATTTGCAGTTCCATGTCATGACAATGCCTGATCGTCGCCGCCAGAGCGATCTCCCTGACTTTCTGAGAACTTTGCCAGTATAAAAAAACTGCTGTAAACAGCAGAATCATAAAAATTTCATCCCACATATTCTCTTGCTAAACCTCTAACTCACCCTCTAGCGCTAATGCCTGTAATTCTTCTAATGGTGGCATTCCTTCTAAAGAGTCTAAATTAAAATAATCTAAAAATTGTCTGGTTGTGCCATACAAAGCTGGACGACCAGGTACTTCTTTATGCGCGAGCACCGTCACCCACTCTCTGTCCAATAAAGTTCTGATCATATTTGAACTGACACTGACACCACGTATTTCTTCTATATCACCTCGGGTAACAGGTTGCTGATAGGCAATAATAGCAATCGTCTCTAGTAATGCCCTGGAATATTTAGGCGGTTTTTCAGCAAATAATCGTGCCACCCAAAAAGCCAGCTCTACTTTAACTTGGAAACGATACCCACTCGCGACTTTATGTAAACTGATGCCCTGATCTTTGTAATCATAACGCAAGGCATCAACGGCATCCTGGAGCTGTTGTTTGTTCGGTGCTTCTAATTCTGGAAAAACAGCCTGTAACTGCTTGACTGTCATCGGCTGTTCAGATGCAAATAACAGTGCTTCAATAATACGTTTAGTTTTATTATCGGCATCAACAGCGACTAATTCAGTTCCTGAATCAGAGATAGCAGCAGAAATAGACCTTTCTTGTGTAGAGGCAGTTTTAAGCTGCTTTTGTAAAGAAGCGACTTTAGCAGCCAGTTCTGCCATCTTTTGCTGTTCTTGTGATTCCAATACAAGCAGCTCGGATTTTGATTCTATCTGTAAATCCACTGCTACGTCAGATTCAGATAGGCTGTGCTCTGCTATTATGTTGGAAGCAGTATCCAGCTGCTCTTGCAAGGAAGTGACTTGAGCAGTAAGCTCTGTCACCGTCAGCTCTTCTTCCCTGCTACGCTGCTGCTCTTGTGATTCCGATGCAAGCAGCTCAGATTTTGGTTCTGCCTGTAATTCCACTTCTGAATCAAGCGTAGATGGAAGTTGCTCTGTGGCCATTTCAGGGGCAGTAGCCAGCTGTTCTTGCAAAGAAGCCACTTGAAAGGTCAGTTCAGTCACCTGCTGCTCTTTTAATTCCAAAGCCATTCGTTCAAATTTTAATTCTGCCTGTAAAGCTATTTCTGAGACTAGCTCAGACGGAAGTTGCTCCGTAACTATTTCAGGGACAGTAGCCAGCTGTTCTTGCAAAGAAACCACTTGAGCAGTCAGTTCTGCCACTTT
>CAZLLL010000228.1:0-4188 GCA_964560255.1 uncultured Methylomonas sp. | reverse complement strand
CAGTAGCCAGCTGTTCTTGCAAAGAAACCACTTGAGCAGTCAGTTCTGCCACTTTCTGTTGTTCTTCTTTTAGCTTACTACGCCGCTGTTTTTTTTCTGTCGGCTCAACAGGTTTTGGTTCTGCTTGAAAATCCGCCTCTGACTCAGACTCAACCGGAACGTGCAGCTCGCTTATTTCAGCTGGTATTTTCTTCTCTAAGTCGGATTCGTAACTCTCCGAAGGGTTCGGCCTGGAGGATGTCGATAATTTCTGCTTTGCTGAGCTCAAGAATGGCAAGAAACGTGACAACAACTCCTGCCCGGCCTTCTTGCCAGGTAAAGAGTCTTGTAAAAAGGAAGCTACTCGTGTCTTCGAGTCTTCCCATAATGAGGACCATTCTTTCACGGACTGATAAGGGCTCTTTAGTAATTATATGATGACTTAATTGCTCAACACGGCGCAACACACCTTGCAGTGCGTAAGCTATATCTTGCAAGTGAACTTCGGGCTGTATTTTATGTACCGTAACAGTAGACGTATCTACCGTCGCAATAAAAACATCTCGTTCCAAACGAGGTATGTCTGCTAAATCTTCAGCTACTTTTTTAATTCGTTCATATTCTTGTAGACGACGAATTAAGACGGCTCGCGGATCCTCCTCTTCCTCTTCCGTATCCACTTGCCTAGGCAATAGCATACGTGATTTTATCTCTGCAAGCAAAGCCGCCATCAATAGATACTCAGCAGCAAGCTCTAACTGCAAATCAGTCATGGCATTAATATAAGTCATATACTGCCGAGTAATATGTGCAATGGGAATATGCAGAATATCCAGATTTTGTTTTCTAATCAGATACAATAGCAAATCCAATGGCCCTTCAAAAGTATCTAAAAAGACTTTGAGGGCTTCGGGCGGTATATATAAATCTTCGGGTAGCTCTAAATAGGGTTCACCGGCAACAATCGCAATCGCAGTTTCTTCATTTGATACATCAGTCATCATCCCTGACTTTACAATCCTGCTAATGAAAAGAAAAAGCCTCTGGCAATATCCAGCGGATAAGCTAGTATAACTCCCAGCGAATTCGTCATTAACAATATCGCCAATAGATAAAATCCATATTGTTCAAACTGGTTATAATAATATCCCCAGCGCCCAGGTAATACCCAGGATAAAATACGACTACCATCTAAAGGTGGGATCGGTAATAAATTAAGCAAGCCTAAAACCAAATTAATCATAATACCTGCTATACCCACATAAATCATCGGTACAGTGTATTCAACTGTATTAATTAAAATAGCTAACCTAATAAATAAGGCCCAACCTATCGCCATTAAGAAATTGGCAACCGGTCCTGCCAACGCTACAATCGCCATATCATGTTTAGGATTACGTAAATTTCTGGTATTCACAGGCACTGGTTTTGCCCAGCCAAAAACAAAGCCAGTAAATGCCAACATCAAACCAGGGACTAGTATTGTACCGACAGGATCAATATGTTTAAGCGGGTTTAAAGTCAGCCGACCCAACATCCACGCTGTTTTATCTCCATATTGCTTAGCGACCCAGCCATGTGCGACTTCGTGCACTGTAATTGCAAAAATGACAGGAATTACCCAGACCACAATTTTTTGTATTAATGATAAACTTTCCATTATTCCTCCAACATAGGTGCAACACCTTTACCTTGACGCACTATTTCAATTTGCTCATCCTGACAGGAAATAATGGTACTCGGCTCACTATCAGTTATTCCCGCATCAATCACCAGATCAAGCTCGCGCTCAAGTTTATTTCTAATATCATAAGGATCCATTAACGCAACGTCTTCATCAGGTAAAATCAGCGATGAGCTCAATAAAGGTTCACCTAATTCCTCTACCAATGCCAGCGCAATTTTATTGTCTGGAATACGGATACCAATCGTTTTGCGTTTAGCATGTAACATGCGTCGAGGCACTTCTTTAGTGGCACTAATGATAAAAACAAAAGGTCCGGGTGTCAGGCTTTTTATCAGTCGATGCGCATCATTACCGACTTTGGTAAAAGTTGAAATTTGCGCTAAATCTTTACATAACAAAGTAAAATTATGTTTGTCATCTAACTGTCTAATGCGTTTTATTTTATCTAGCGCGGGTTTATCACCAATACGACATCCCAAAGCATAATTAGTATCGGTTGGATAAACAATCACACCACCTTTACGAATAATTTCTACAGCCTGATAAATCAAACGCGACTGCGGGTTATCGGGATGTATTTCAAAAAATTGAGCCATAGTCTTTTACCATGTCTGTTTAATAAAAACGTGTGAACTATATACCGATGTAGAGCGGACTTCAGTCCGCACAGCACGATAGACTCTAAAAATTGAGAATACCCTAAACCAACATCGGGCTACTAACTTTAGACGGGATAAGCACCCTAGCGGAATAAAGCCCGCTCTACAGAGTGCCATCAAGCCTTTTGCGCGGCTCTTTCAGCCGTTGTTTTTGCCACTTTATTACGTAGATAGACTGGCATTGCCTGTTCAACTGGCACTGTTTGTCCACGCTTCACACCCATAGCGCCCAATAAAGCAATTTCTGCAGAGTGCGGCAGATAATCAGCATCAAAACCAGTCAATTGTACACCGAGCCGATCAGATAATACTTGTTGATACTGTTGCCAGCCAGAGCCTATTCCATAGCCTATTAATTGCAATGCATCTACTTCAGTTGCAGCTTGTACTTTTTCTCGTCCCAATAGTTGCGCATAACCGTCTGCATCTCTCTGATAGACTGCCCAATATATTTCATTCATACGCGCATCAACAGCAGTAAAGAGCGTATTATGCGCTGTTTGATGCAAACATGCCTGACTGATCGCTGCCAAAGTTGATACCGGAACAACGGGTAAATCGGCACCATAAGCAATACCTTGCATCACTCCAGTGGCAATTCTAACCCCGGTAAAAGAACCCGGACCACAACCAAATGCAATCGCATCAAGTTGTTGCGGCCTTAATCCTGCCTCTGCCATTAAGCTATCAACCATCGGTAATAACAGCTTAGTATGTTCTCGTGGTGCAATTTCGAAGCGCTCCTGAATGTTTCCATCAATATAAAGAGCTGCTGAGCACGCTTCTGTCGCCGTATCAATGGCCAGTATTTTCATAAATTATGGCGATCACTTATAAGTTTTTTAGCGCATTTAACGCTTCATCATAGTTCGGCTCATATATTATTTCAGTGACTAGTTCGGTATAAACAACTTTATCATTTTCATCAATAATAACCACGGCTCGTGCAGCCAGCCCCGCCAGCATACTATCTTCTATATAGACACCATAATCTTTTGCAAAGCTGGAACGAAAAGTAGACACTGGGATGACTTCTTTTAAACCTTCCGATTCACAGAAACGCCCTTGTGCAAAAGGCAGGTCAGCCGAAACCAGCAAAATAATAGTATTCTCCAAATTTACCGATTTTTCATTAAAAGCGCGTGCAGATGCAGCACACACAGGCGTATCCAGGCTGGGCACAATATTCAGTACTTTCTTTTTACCTGCATAAGTTTTTAATGAGACATCTTCTAGTTTGCCATTGACTAAAGAAAAATCAGGAGCCTGGCTCCCTATCTCGGGTAATTCTCCATTCGTATTGATTATCAATTCTTCATCACCTGGTGTAAATGTTAATTTTGCCATATGCGCTCCTTTTATTTTTTTCCACTAGCCACTCTAATTCGGGATAAGTCTGTGTTATAGCAATCATCAAGAAAAAACCAAACTTATATTCTTTCAAACCAGAATATCTTAACTGAAAAATAGGTCTGTAGGCCAGTAAATTCATCATAATTACCTATAAATGGACATAAAATTAATGAGACTTGTTCTAAAATACGAAAAAAGTTGTATTTTTTTAACACTTAGCTTACATTGAGCGGGAGCTATCCATAAGAAAATTAATATATTTCAGCTACAGTTGGCTCAAAAGCAATAAGGTTCTCTGTCGTAAGGGGGGTGAGTCCTTCAATCACTTGGGATGTCTGATTTCCTGTCGATATTTTAAGGCAATGGATGCCGAATAATAATTGAAACACCCAGCGTAAAGTCGGGGCTTGTGTTGTTTGATGAATTTGATTGGGTAAGGGAGATGGAAACAAATAATCATCCAATATTGCGAGTCTTTTTGTCCGTCTTCTGCGTTGTAGTAACAGTTAC
>CAZLLL010000227.1:0-5905 GCA_964560255.1 uncultured Methylomonas sp. | reverse complement strand
AAGTAGTTAACACTTTTGAATACCATTAAAAATGGAAAATAATTTGTAGAGTACATTTTATGCACCCTTAGCTAGCACGAAGCCCTTTGTGGTTCCAAAGGTGCATAAAATGCACCTACAAAAAAACCATCGCATATCATTTGCGAAGTGTGAAAACTATAACACAGGCTAAATACAACGTAGGGTGGAATAGCGCAGCGTTTTCCACCACAAGGTATTCACCCTCATTATCATAAGAAATTTAGTAAGCTTCTGATTTTATTATACCGAGATCAGCCCCTCTCCCCTTACTCAAGATCTCCGCCCTTCATGTTTCTTTATCTTAGCTAATTTTTTGCGCAATACCTCTCGATATTCATCGCTAATTTCAGACTTAATTAGCTCAGTATCTTTACGCAGGAAATACCGAGCAACAACATCTAAAAACGCATCATCAATATCCTCTGCCCGCCAAGATTCAGTATAATTAGAAAAATTGTTATGGTTATTAATAATCACATTGATGCGTGAGTTATCCATATCCACTTCAAAACGTAAGCGCACTGGAATTCTGCGTTTCAAAGAAAACTGGGCAGTTTCTTCATTAGTATTTACTCTCGGCATTTTTTGGGTTTTCACTGAAAGCATCTTAGCATGTAAAAAAGCTATTTCTTGCTCAATGACTGTTCTACCGACCACAACATATTGAAACTCACCGCTACCGACACAAAAAAAAGTAACATTAATATGCATTATTTTTTCAATATCAGCAAACCCGCCATAACCATCAGTACTAATTTTATAGTCTTTTTGCGATAAAGTACCCAGCTTTGGAAAGCGTGAGCTATAATCCTCAACTTGAACAGGCACTTCCAAATAATTAAGGTGCTCCACCAGTTCCTGCAAATACTTGAAGATTTCCTTCATTTTAGGCAATATCTGGTTTTTATAGATAAATTCTATTTGTTGCTGCTGATTTATTTGCTGCTGCTCTGAAGATTTTTTTTGATCTGCTTGTTTTCTTAACTGATCCAGAACCCCCATCTTACGCTCCTAGCTTTTGCCTAAAAATTTCATAAATCAATACTCCTGCAGCCACTGAAACATTCAAACTTTCCACGCTACCTTGCATCGGAATTTTGACTAAAAAATCACATTGTTCCCGCGTTAAACGGCGCATTCCTTTTTCTTCTGCACCCATGACTAAAGCAATTGGCATATTAACATCCATTGCATAAATAGTTTTCTCAGCTTCTCCCGTCGCACCTACGATCCAGATACCCTGCTCTTTTAACCAGCTCAGAGTACGGGATAAATTAGTCACCTGATACACTGGCACCGTTTCTGCAGCACCACTTGCCACTTTACAAACAGTTGGTGTAATCCCAACGGCCTGATCTTTAGTGATAATCACACCTTGCATCCCTGCTGCATCAGCAGTTCTAAGGCAAGCACCTAAATTTTGCGGATCTTGAATATGATCCAGGACCAACCAGAACGGAGCTTGTGTCGCGCTTTCAACCGCCGCTTTTAAATCACTTTCAGAACGCATCGCAGGCAATTCAACCTCTAAGACGATGCCTTGGTGATTACCACCTTTTGCCAGACTTTCCAGCTTTTTACGCTCAGCTTTTTCGGGTCTAATATTATGTTTTTGTAAGCCCTTTAGCAAAGAAGTTAGACGCTCATCCTGCCTTTTTTGATCCACCCAGGCTTGTTTGATCTTTTGGGGAGCATAATCGATGGCTGATTGAGCTGCATGTACCCCAAATATTTTAGCTAAACTCATTTTAGCTCATTTTTGTGTGGTTTAGCTTTATTCTTATTTTTCATTTTCTTATGTTTGGGTTTTTTCTTATCAAACTTTTTATCTTTCTTTGTGTGTTTTTTCTCTGACGGATGTACTGTTTTGGTTTGTTTCTGTCGTACAGCTAATAGTTCAAAGTCAATTTTCTTGTCATCCAGATTAACCCTAGTCACAACGACATTGACCTTATCGCCTAAGCGATAACGTAATCCTGTTCGCTCTCCTTTTAATTGGTGACTCGTCGGGTCAAATTTAAAAAAGTCTTGCCCCAGTGACGTAACATGCACTAAACCTTCTACATAAAGGTCTGCTAGCTCAACAAAAAAGCCAAACCCCGTGACAGCAGAAATAATACCCGGAAATGCTTCACCAATTTTATCCTGCATATACTCACATTTTAACCAGCTAACCACATCACGGGTTGCCTCATCTGCTCGGCGCTCATTAGATGAACAATGCTCACCTAAAGTGGCTATTTCAGTAAAACCACAATAAAAACTTTCCGGTGATTTTCCTTCCAGGCAATGGCGTATTGCACGATGCACCATTAAATCAGGATAGCGCCGGATAGGTGAAGTAAAATGCGTATAAGCCTCTAAAGCCAAGCCAAAATGTCCTTTTTTCTCAGGGCTATATACTGCTTGCGACATAGAGCGTAACAAGACTGTCTGAATTAGATGTGCATCAGGTCTATCCTTTATAAGACTGGTTAAATGCATATAATCGACAGGTGTGGGTTTATCCCCTCCGCCCATATGCAAACCTAACTCACCTAGAAAGGTCTTTAGTATTTTTATTTTTTCATCAGAGGGACCTTCATGAATACGTAATAAGCGTGGCATTTTTTTACGATTCAAATAACGTGCTGCGGCACTATTCGCAGCAATCATAAACTCTTCAATCAGCTTATGCGCATCATTACGCTGAACCGGAATAATTTTGTCTATTTTACGATCATCTGCAAAAATAATCTGCGTTTCCTGCGTATCAAAGTCCATTGCGCCACGTATCTCACGTTGCCCACGCATGGCTTTATATAAAGCATACATTTCCTCTAAATGCGGCAGCACAGTTTTATATTTTTTGCTTAGCTTTTTATGCTTATCTTCCAGCATTGCAGAGACTTTGTGGTAAGTCAGACGAGCATGGGAGCGCATCACTGCATCAAAAAACCGTGCACGAATCACTTGCCCCTGTTCATTAATAAGCATTTCACAGACCATTGCCAGGCGGTCTTCATCAGGATTTATCGAACATAATCCATTCGATAAAATCTCAGGCAACATCGGAATCACCTGCTCAGGGAAATAAACGGAAGTACTGCGGTTTTTTGCCTCAAGATCCAGAGCACTGCCAGGCTGCACATAATGCGATACGTCAGCAATGGCAACTAATAGCTTCCAGCCCTTAGGTGTTTTACTGGCAAAGACCGCATCATCAAAATCACGAGCATCTTCACCATCAATCGTGACTAATGGTACATTGCGTAAATCAACGCGCCCTTGCTTAACCTCCTCCGCCACCACTTTTTTAAAAGGTTTAATCTGCTCTTTAACTTCATCAGGCCAGAGACTAGGCAAATCATAAGTGCGTATCGCCACATCAATTTCCATACCTGGCGCCATATGCGCCCCTAGAATTTCGGTAATTTCACCAATAGGCTGAGTTTTTAAGGTAGGCTGATCAATGATAGTCGCAACCACCATCTCGCCTTTTTTAGCGCTGTTCCCTTTCCCTTTGGGAATTAAAATATTCTGAATGATTTTTTTATTATCTGGCTGAACATAATGCACCCCATGTTCTTTGTGAAAACGCCCGACAACTTGATGGGTATTGCGCTCTAATACTTCAACTATTTTGCCTTCACGGCGACCTTTTCTATCCAGACCAGAAACGCGCACCAAAGCACGATCATTATGCAAAACCCGGTTCATTTCCCTAGGTGACAAAAATAAATCATCCCCACCATCATCCGGCTTCAAGAAGCCAAAACCATCGGCATAACTTAAAATGCGCCCAGCAATTAAGTCCTGACTATCAACCACACAATATTGCTGCCGACGATTGAATAATAACTGGCCATCACGCTCCATTGCTCTTAAGCGCCTGCGCAAAGCTTCTAACTGATCATCTGATTGCAGCGCAAAGGCTTCCGCAATTTGCCTGCGCCCTATTAGCTTTTCGCTCTTTTCAAGCAATTGTAAAATCAATTCTCGGCTAGGTATAGGCTGCTCATATTTCTCAGCCTCACGCTGCGCATAGGGGTCAGTTATGGTACTAAAGTCCAATTCACTTTCTGAGTCTTCGCTCATAAATTTAACATTACTTTTCAAGTTTTTTACAATAAGAATACAAGGTATATAAAGAATATCATAACGCAAGATTCACAACACGGTGCAAAATTTTTTCACCTAAATGTAGACTACACTGATAATCCTATTTTTTTCGAATGTTATCGCACAACAAAATTAACTCCAAAGCCTATTCTTTTTGCCACTGCATTAGCTGGCTCGCCGCAATTGCCAATAAACAATAAGTAGCAAAATAATAAAACCCAGCTCCTAACTCTGCACTCATCTGCACAGCAGCGACCTCTTGTTGATTGGCCTTAACGGTAAAAAAGGCAACTAGAATAGCCATTAAAAATACATCAGACATAGACCATTTACTCAACAAACTGCTTATTTTCAACACACCCTCGTTCGCCTTCGCTGATACCAGAAATAATGCGACCAAGTTTAAAATAATTTTAATCAATGGAATGATAATACCAAATAAACCAATCAAAAGACCTACGCCTGTATGACCATGAGAAATCAGCTCAGCCATCGTTTCTAATAAGCTACGAGTAGACTCAAAGGCCGTCACAGACCCTTCAAAATTAACTCCGCTTAACACTGATTGCAACATACTTTGCATAAAAGCACTGCCTTGCTGAGTTGCGGGTAAAAATGTCTCTGCTGCAATATCAAATAGTTCTTGTTTATTGATATCGGCTTTAATGGTCATAAAAGGCTCGCTAATACCTGGAATCAAAAAGGCAATAGATAGGATAAAAAAGGATATTGGCAGGAATTTTTTCATAAATATTATTCTAAGAAGGATTGAGTAGAGCAGCGATTTCCGGTGATAAGGAACGTGCACGAAATAAGTTGGGCAACTGGCGCAGTATTTTTATTCGTATTCAAGGCGTAGTAACAGGCGCATAGCTGGCTACGTAACGGTTGCTACAACGCAGAAGACGGACAAAAAGACTCGCAATATTGGATGATTATTTGTTTCCATCTCCCTAAGTTTTACGAAATACGAAGATTAGGATACTGATGCACAATGCGACTAAACGATAGAATAGGCGGTTAACACTAATTATATCAACATCTACATGCCAAAACTCAGAACTTTTCAGTTTCAATTTAATCTTTAATCAATACGAAAATAGTGCCCGCCAGACAATAAACGAGAGCCATTGATTACCTGTTTTTATATTCACCCTCATGAGAAAAATACTTTATATTGCCCAAATTATCTACAATCCAGACCTCTACAGCGCCTTTGGCTAAATACAACTGGATTTTTTCTTTAATTTCGCCTTTGGAATTGGAAGGCGATGTAATTTCAACACAAATTTCTGGCGCTTTTTTATACGGAGTAGCGTATCCATATTTCTCTATAAACTCATCAGATGCCCATGCAACATCAGCAACCTTTACACCATCACTCGTTTCAATAGAACACTCCATAATAATTTTTCCACACCCTTTATCCTTGTCGATAAGAGAGCCAATTTCGTATTGTAACCGCCCATGGTTATTACTGGCTGGACTCATCAGGATTTTACCCCATTTATTAAGCTCAATTTTAAAAGGTAAATTCTGCAGAAGAGGATCATTTATTATGTTGGCCCATTGCATCACTGCTCTCCTTATAGCAAGCATCAAACAGCCTATATTACCTCAATTCATCCTGTGACCAAACGATTTTGTACACTCATCCAAAGTAAACCTCAACCATGAGACCAACTAGCGCGGCTATACAATGCATACGCGTTAAACCCGTAGCCATTTTTAGGCATCCTTCATTTATCGGTTTACACTTTGGCAGGAGTGCAATAGCTTTAGC
>CAZLLL010000226.1:0-5909 GCA_964560255.1 uncultured Methylomonas sp. | reverse complement strand
TAGGTTTGCAATTTAATAAAAGACAATAGTTCTTTATAAGCAATAACTATTAACGTCATGAATACAGATATCACTGTAGAGCGGACTTTAGTCCGCCTAGCGAAAATAGATTATAAAAAATCGGACTAAAGTCCGCTCTACACGTATTTTTCAGTTAAAAATAACTTTCCATCAATGCAAAATACCGACTCATTTGTTAACTGGTTTCGGGACTTTTCACCTTATATCCATGCCCATCGTAACCGTACCTTTGTTATTTACTTCGGTGGCGAGGCTATTTTAGATGAAACATTACATACCCTCGTCCATGACTTTGCTTTATTAAATAGTTTAGGTATACGCCTGGTCTTAGTACATGGTATTCGACGGCAAATTGACCAACGCCTACAGCAACAGAACAAACAGTCCCAATTTCATCAACAACTGCGTATCACTGATGATATTGCCCTGCAATGCGTTAAGGAATCCGCTGGATTAGTCCGTGTGGAAATTGAATCCTTACTCTCTTTAGGCATAGCAAACTCGCCGATGTCAGGGGCTAGAATTCGTGTCATATCAGGTAATTTTGTCACAGCCCAGCCCATGGGCGTACTCAATGGGATAGACTATCAACATACCGGTAAAGTTCGTCGTATTGATACTAGTGCTATAAACCAGCAACTAGATTTAGGAAATGTGGTGCTTATCTCGCCAGTAGGGTATTCTCCAAGTGGCGAGTTATTTAATTTATCTGCTGAACAAGTTGCAACAGAAATCGCTATTGCCTTGCAGGCAGAAAAATTAATTTTAATGACTGAACAAAGCTGCCTATCTAGCAAAACCGGGCAACTTATCGCACAAATGACCAGCAGTGAAACACAGTATTTAATTGAGCATGAAGCGCAATTAGCAACCAGTACTAAATGTGCATTACAGTCCGCTATACAAGGCTGCCAATCAGGCGTAAAAAGAGTACACATTTTAAACCGAAAAATTGATGGTGCCCTACTGATTGAGTTGTTTAGTCGGGATGGTATTGGTACACTGATTAGCTCACAAAAATTTGAAACATTACGTTCTGCCGTATTAAGTGATATTCCTGGTATTCTGGATTTAATCAAACCTTTGCAGCAGCAAGGCTTGTTAATCACTCGTTCATTAGAGCATTTAGAAATCAATATTAACGACTATATTGTCATAGACCGTGATGGTTTAATTATTGCTTGTAGCGCGTTACATAAAATAGATCATAGTGCAACCGGACTGATAGCTTGCTTAGCAGTACACCCTGATTATCAACGATCCGCACGGGGTAACCAACTATTGGAACAGCTTTATATTGATGCTAAAAAAAGCGCACTACAGCAACTCTTCGCGCTCTCAACTCAAACCATGCACTGGTTTAAAGAGCGTGGCTTTCAACAAAGTCACTTTGATGAACTACCCTCTGTTTTACAGGAAGACTATAATCACTTACGCAATGCCAAGGTGCTAAAAATTGGGGTTTAATAGGTACTTTTCAATATGTAAATAGCTCAGGAGTTAAAAAGCTTTAGATTTTTCTGAAGTATGTCATCGTATCAACTAGAAAATGAAGAGTGCTGTTCAATGTAATTTTTATACCTACCAATTACTTGTGTATCAACCTTAATGAAATAAAAACATGTCCTCTGTAATCAAAAAAAACGTCATTACCATGGAAAAATATTTACAAGACGAAATGACTCGTGAAGTTAAGCATGAATTCATCGAGGGTGAAATTTATGCAATGGCAGGTGCCAGTGCTAATCATGAGCGTATTGCAGGTACTCTTTATTCAGAGTTTAGGCATCATCTAAAAAATGCTTCCTGCGAACCTTTTGGTTCAGATATGAAGGTAAAAATAAGTTCCAGGTTCTTTTACCCTGATGTCATCGTTGATTGTCAATTTGATGAATTGCAACCCTATTATACTGAAACACCTGTTATTATTGTTGAAGTATTATCAAAATCAACCCGCAGAATAGACGAAACAACTAAGCGTTTCTGCTATATGAACATCCCTACTTTAAAAGAATATGTGCTTATTGAGCAAGATATTATTGATATTGAAGTAATTAGACTTAGTGAAAACTGGATTTCAAAACATTATTTTCTAGGCGATAAAGTGCACTTTGAATCAATTAATTTAACCTTGACGGTTGAAGAAATTTATTATCGTGTACAGAATGAAGAAATGCTAGAATTTATAAATCAGGTATAATTAACGTAACCGTCAGCTATTTTAAATGGGCTCAAAAATATGGTGGCGACTTCTATTAGCTGTTCATGGAGGTTACTACCAAGATATATCCGTTGGCGAAATAATTATTTCTATATTAAAAAATTAGTTATATGTTTTTCATGTTATGCACAGTCAATAGTCATCACTACCAAAAAATAAAGAGTGATAACAATCTCTTTTGACAAAAAATAATTCCATGGACTTAACTCAGCAAACTATTGCGCAAAAAAATATCGACTTAACACCTTTTCGATCGACAAGCAATCAGGATATTTCCCATACCCCAAAGCTATTGCGTGCCTTATTGTTCGCTGAATTATCTATGATTGCTTATTTGCCACATAACCAGGCAAAGCTTGCTGCCGCAAAACTCGGCTTTCCGGAAATTGATTTTTTCGATAAAAAAGGAGCTCAAGCCTATGCCTTTGCAAACCACAAAGATATTGTCATTGCTTGCAGAGGAACGGAAGCAGACGAATGGAATGATCTCAAAGCCGACATCAATGTCGTTCAGGCTTTATCAGAAACAGTCGGAAGAGTACATCGCGGATTCAAAAAAGAAGTCGATGATCTTTGGCCCTTGCTGGAAAAAAAGTTAACTACTAATATTAAAAATCTCTGGTTTACCGGCCATTCTCTTGGAGGTGCTATGACGACTATTTGTGCTGGGCGTTGTTTGCTTGCAAAAATCGACTCATCCCCGATTC
This sequence comes from uncultured Methylomonas sp., assembly GCA_964560255.1. Taxonomy (GTDB): domain Bacteria; phylum Pseudomonadota; class Gammaproteobacteria; order Methylococcales; family Methylomonadaceae; genus Methyloprofundus. The sequence continues at coordinate 2,960 of CAZLLL010000226.1, read as the reverse complement.
AAATACAAACCTTTGGTAGTCCTCGCGTGGGTAATAAGCGTTATATCAATCATGCAAAGGTTGACACTATTCGCTGGGTCAACAATAACGATATTGTCACTCGCTCTCCGCCTGTCTGGCTAGGGTACCGACATACTGGACAAGAGGTATATCTTGATTCAGAAGGCAGGATCAAAACACTGACAAAAACACAGCGCAATAAAGATAGGTGGAAAGGTTTTGTTTCAGGTCTAAAAAATAAAGAGATTGACCACTTAACTGACCACTCCATCAGCCGTTATATTGAATATATCTTTCTTGAAGCGAAAAGAGCCGGTGAATAAAATATCAAACGTAACCGTTCAGACCCCCCATTTGTAAAATGGGAATGAGGAGCCTTTTTCTAATAAAATTTCCCCCCTAACCCTTCCTTGATAAGGAAGGGCTAAACGGCTACTATCAAACAGCTTTCTTTTATCTTTCAATTGGCTATTATCAACCTTGTTAATAGCTCAATCAACGGGACGTAATTACCGCAATGTACCGCAGTAAAGGTTGCTACCATTTCCCATGAAAAAGCAGACTTCCAGTCTATATCGTAGTGATGTTTACGAGCCAGCATGGATATAAAAATCCTTTGGGTTCTTCCATTGCCTTCTGGAAATGGGTGATATGTATTGATAACACCAAGACACCGCGCAAGACTCTCGGCTGCACTATTTTTGTCAGGTTGCCTATTGAGAGATGCAAATGCTAATGAGCGTTGAAAAACCTCATTTTCATAGAAGAGTAGCTCATTAGCAGGCGTAAAAATATCACCATTTTTGACCATATCAAAAGATCTCGGCTGTCCTGCCCAGGAATATATATCTTGAAATAGATAATGATGTATTGACTTTAAACATTTAAAATCAAATGTTGAAGCGACTAAGCTTGCCTGCTGCAATAGCTCAATTCCACGCAAATATGAAAAATCAGCTTCTCTGGATTTTAATGTTTTCGAATCTTGTATGCCAAGTTGATTGACGTATATAAAAGTCCCAGGATAATATTCAGGCTCAATACTATTAGGGTAAAGAGGCATCACTGATGCAAGGCTTTAATGATATCTTCTGTTGTCAGTTTTCCATTCAATAAGGCTTCTTGAAGTAATACTTGTAATTGAGTTGATATTTCCAGTGATTCAAGCCTTACATTTGCAAGTGCTTGTTGAACAGCATTAAGATCAGTGATAAGCATGGTTAAGCTCCTTAATATTGTGACGTTTAATATATTAACTATACTATAGTATTTTATTTTAAAGAGCTTAAAGGCAGATTGCAAAAATTTCTAGCAAAATAAATACACGCTTTTGAATTATCAGCACCTTAGACACCTATCATTTTCCAATTTACACTTGTAATGTGAGACGATATACTACATAGAGTGCATTTTATGCACCATTGGTGCCACCAAGGACTCCGTGCCAGCTGGAGTGCATAAAAGGTACCCTACATTTTGTTTTTCATTTTTAATGATATTCAGAAGTGTAAACTACTTTTGTGGGAATATGAAGGATGCCTATTTTTAGATTAAAATATTAAACATTTCACACCTAAAACACAGCATATTTATACATGATCTTTCATACAGATTTTAAAAATCATAAAACTCAATTTGACATATCTCGTTAACAACAGTAAGTTATTGGGTTGAGTTAAAATTTTAAACATACATCGCACAATAATCGCATTTTAAGAGTCCCTAATGGAAAAATTTCATCGTATCAGTCGCCTACCGCCTTATGTCTTTAATATTGTTAATGATTTAAAAGCAAAAGCACGCGCACAAGGCGAAGATATTATTGATTTTGGTATGGGCAATCCAGACCAGCCTACACCAAAACATATAGTCGCCAAAATGGTGGAAGCGACGCAGCGTGGAGACACCCATCGTTACTCAGTTTCACGTGGTATCCCAAGGCTTAGACGTGCTATCTGTCGTTGGTATAAAAACCGCTACGATATAACTCTAGACCCCGAGACTCAAGCGATTGTAACGATCGGCTCAAAAGAAGGCCTAGCCCACCTGGCACTGGCAACGCTAGACCTTGGTGATACCGTAATGGTACCAAACCCAGCCTACCCGATACACCCTTATGGTATCGTCATTGCTGGTGCTGACTTAAGACATGTCAAAATGGTGCCTGGTGTTGATTTTGTTGAAGAATTACATAAAGCAATTGCTGAGTCATGGCCAAAACCCAAAATGCTGATCCTGAATTTTCCGGGTAACCCAACAACACAATGTGTCGAGCTGGAATTTTTTGAAAAAATTATTGAGGTTGCTCGGGAACATAAAATCTGGGTGGTACATGATATTGCCTATGCCGATATTGTATTTGATGGCTATAAAGCGCCCTCTATACTGCAGGTACCAGGAGCCGAAGAAGTCGCCGTTGAGTTCTTTTCATTATCAAAAAGCTACAATATGCCTGGGTGGCGGGTTGGCTTTATGTGCGGTAATAAAGAGCTCGTTGCAGCACTTGCAAGAATCAAGTCATATCTGGATTACGGCATGTTCACGCCCATTCAGATTGCCGCTATCACTGCTCTGGAAGGACCGCAAGATTGTGTCGCCGAAATTTGTGCGATGTATAAGGAACGTCGAGATGTGCTCTGTGATGGTTTAAATTCTATCGGCTGGGCAGTTGAAAAACCCAAAGCTACTATGTTCGTCTGGGCACCTATACCCGACGTATACAAAGAAATCGGCTCAATAGAATTTTGTAAAAAAATGATTACTGATGCAAAAGTAGCGGTATCTCCCGGTATCGGCTTCGGTCAATTTGGCGATGACCATGTGCGCTTTAGTTTAATTGAAAACGAACACCGCACCCGGCAAGCTATACGCGGCATTCGTACCATGTTTAAAAAAGATGGTTTAATTTAAGGGAGATGGAAACAAATAATCATCCAATATTGCGAGTCTTTTTGTCCGTC
>CAZLLL010000225.1:0-5911 GCA_964560255.1 uncultured Methylomonas sp. | reverse complement strand
TGCCCACCCTACTTATTTTGTAAAGGAGTTGTCCCGTATTAAGTTGGTAGCCGTTGATTCACTTGCAAAACCTGGAGTATTTCAGGATGTAACATTTGAATATACAGAACAAGAGGGTTGGCAATTATTAAAATATAGAAAAAGATAATAAGTTTTAGTTAAGAAAGAAAACATAATGTCTTTAATAATCAATGAGGACGGGGCATATCGTCGATGTATAGCTTATCCACATGATATTCATTGCAAGCAGAATATATGAGGTGTAATTTCAATTTTTCCACAACACATTTTACTAAAGTTGTTCTTTTGATTCGTACGTATGTGCTCAAAGATATATAATGTCATATGTGTTATGATGCTTCTTAGTTCCATGATCACAGTATGAAAAGTGAAGTTTAATTAAGGGTAATAACACTATTAACAGTTATAAACCAGTGTAATAGCCTTAATTTAGCAAGGCTAAAAATAAAAACTATTATAGATGAGGATAAAAGCAATATGTTTAAATTATTACTTGATACGGCTGATGTAGATAAAATCGCTGAAATTAATGAATACCTACCTGTAAGAGGTGTTACCACAAACCCATCAATTATGGCTGGTTCCGGCAAAGGGGTGAATTATGTGTTACCTGCTATTGTGGAAGTTTTGGGGGAAGATACTTTGCTTTTTGTACAAGCTTTGAGTACGACTGTTGATGGTATCGTTGAGGAAGCAAAACAGCTGGCAGCTATGCCTTACAAAAACCTTACCGTCAAAATTCCTACTACACCAGTGGGGCTTGCGGCAATGAAAAAACTACAGCCCACTAATATACGCACTTTAGCAACAGCTATTTATACAGTACAGCAAGGTTTTTTTGCGGCACTTAATGGTGCAGACTATATGTCTCCTTATGTAAACCGCATTGATACACTGAATAATGATGGTGTCGGTGTTTGTGCGGAAATTCAGCAATTGTTGAATGCACATGAATTATCGACTATTCTAACACCAGCAAGTTTTAAATCGACTCAGCAAGTAATGGATTGTTTAGCCACAGGTTGTGGCGCGATTACACTACCTGTTGATGTGATTGAGCAGATGGTTAATTTTCCAGCTGTTCAGCCAGCAGTAAACCAGTTTAATATCGACTGGACAAAAGCTTTTGGTGATAAATTATCTTATAATAGCTAGTATCTTGTAATTAGTAATCGTTCACGTACCCCTAAAGACTGTAACAAGTTATTTTTTAATAGTTATTTATATTATTAATTGTAGTGTAATTTTGTAAAAATTAGACTCTTAAAAAATATATCGTTGTCTTTCAGTGTGTTACATTTTTTATGCCACTTATTGATATATTGTTTTTATTTTTCAATTCATTAAAAAACAATGGTTTAAGGGGTACGTGAACGGTTACTGTAATTAAAATACTTTTGCACTGGGTAATGCCATGGAAGGCACTACGAATGCAAATGTTAAAAGTTATCTCCGCCTTAGGATTGCCAATATGATTGGTTTATTGGTAATACAGAAATTTAGTAGGTTAAGGTAATCTCCCCATATTATGCAAGATTTTTGTTCGTCTTCAAGGGCTAGACTCGGCGCATGGCTGGCTACTTAATTATTCCTACAATATGGAAGACGAACAAAAGACAAGCAAGGTTGTATTACGAGTTACCTTAGTCATCTGGAGAGTCAAACGTTCTCAGAGAATTTATAGTTTTGAATAGAGATAGCTATTCTAAGTTATTGAAAAAATTAGTCATTATAAAACTACTTATCAATCTCTGAATGATTTTTAATACCAATATTATCAAATAGTTATGAGAACTTTTGACTCACCCGTTAGTCAAGGTAAGCAATCCCCTGGCTATAAGTACCCAAGCACAATTATGTTAACCTTTTACTTGTCTTTTTTCTCATCTTCAGCGTTTCATAAATAGTTGTGTCGCCATCCATCTATACGCCTTGAATATGAAAAAAAATCCTGCGTAAAATAATTATGCCTAGGTATTTATTAGAGAGTAATGCACGGAAAATGAAAGCAGATAAAACATTATCAATTAGAATAAAGTCGAAAACTGAGCAACGCATTATGGACGAGCCAGAGATCGAAATGATTACTCAGTGGAATCTAAAGCGAATCATTTCAGTTCTCAGTGTTTTTTTAATTATTAGTATCATTACTCTGGCTTATCTTTTTAGCCGTCTGAGCGATGATGATATCTCCAGTTCTCGTGAAGAAAATGTGTTTGTTGCCAGATCGCCGAGCCCTACCAAAGAAAAAATCCCTGAGCTTAAAACCTCTCAAAATTTCAGTACAAATACGTTTGCGACTAAAGCTGTTAATAAAGTAGAGGACACAAATTTATTGGTTCCTGAAGCTAATCCAGTTGCAACTACAAACACGGATTTAGCAACAGAAACGACCTATGAAAAGCAGGATCCACTGAAGGCTGCTGAAAATGAAATTTTAAATCAATATATTACCCAGGCACGATTAGCTCGATGGGTTGAAAATAATGTGCCACATGGAAAAGTAGATTTGCCTTTACGTGTCGGAGATTCTAAAGCTGAAGGTTTTTTTTATTTTACTGATGTAAAAAATTTACAGAATAAAATAATATTTCATGAATGGTTAAGAGAAGGAAAATCTATTTATAAGCGTAGATTTACTATTCGTAGTCCAAAGGTGCGAATGGCGACGAGCAAATTATTTACTTTTAGAACGACAGGGCAGTGGCAAGTAAGACTTATTACTGGTCAGGGCGAGGTACTCCATAAAATTGATTTCTTAGTGGTAAATAAATAAAATAGTCATATTTATTTGTTATAATATTATCTCTGTGGTTTTAAGTTTATTAATACTTAGACACAAGAATACTATTAAATAGTTTTTAAGGTTGAATAATATGACTAATTTGAATAATCTTTCCGTCACCGAATTACAGACGATGATTGATAGTGCGGAATCTGTTTTAAAAGAGAAACAGGCGAGTCAGCGCAAAGAGGTATTTGCCCAGATTAGAGCATTAGCTGCATCGGTGGGAGTGACGGTTGAAATTCATGAAACTGATAAGCATTCCCGCAAAGTTGTAAAAGTCGCCCCCAAATACCGTCATCCAGATAATGCAGAGATAACTTGGACAGGGCGTGGTGTAATGCCTTTGTGGATACGTGTATTAACGGAATCTGGTCGGGATAAATCTGAATTTCTAATTTAGTGACTCACTCTCTTATATATGAAAAGGCGATCTATATGATCGCCTTTTTTATTGGTGATATAAATATAATATTATGTGGATACAAAAAGAAATTCAATTACAATCAAAACCAAGAGGTTTTTATTTAATTACCGATGAGATATTACATTCGATACCTAATTTAAATCTAATTCAGTGCGGATTATTTAATTTATTTATTAAGCATACATCAGCTTCGCTGACAATTAACGAAAATGCAGATGCAACAGTTAGAAATGATTTTGAAAGTCACTTCAATACCTTTGTCCCTGAATTAGCCCCTTATTATCAACATGACTATGAAGGTGATGATGATATGCCTGCCCATTTAAAAAGTAGTATTTTAGGTGCAAGCCTTAATATTCCTATTACTCAGGGGAGATTGAATCTGGGTATCTGGCAAGGTATTTACTTATGCGAACATCGTAATCATGGTGGTAGTCGTTCTGTTGTTGTGACCATTTCAGGCCAGGTTTATGAGTGATGCTCTGGGAACCGTTCAGTCCCCCTCCTTGATAAGGAAGGGGACTCCCTTGGCATTGGCATTTGAGGAATATGGTGAGCCTACAGCACCTGCCTTACTGATACTGCATGGTTTTTTTGCCTCATCAAGAAACTGGCGGCAAATTGCCCGAAAAATGGCTGAGCATTACCATGTTTATGTTATTGATATGCGTAATCATGGTGGTTCTATTCATAGCCCTACGATGGATTATCCATCTATGGCTGCAGATATTGAATTATTTCTTGATATTCAGCAATTAACAAGCACAAACATACTAGGGCATAGCATGGGTGGTAAGGTGGCTATGTGGCTAGCCTTATCACGACCTGAACGTATAAATAAACTGATTGTGGTTGATATTGCCCCCGTAAGCTATCGGCATAGTTTTGATAATCTTATTCTAGCTTTAAAACAGCTACCGCTAGAGCAGTTAACGAACCGTAAGCAAGCGGATGATTTATTGGCGGTGGCTATTCCTGAAGCGAGTTTTCGACAATTTTTATTACAAAATTTAGTATTAAAAAAAGGCAAATATTTCTGGCGTATAGATTTAAATATTTTTTTCCAGACTGCTGATAATATTATTGCTTTTCCTGATACCGATACAATAAGTGCTTATCAAGGCAATGTGTTATTTTTGGGTGGAGAAACGTCAGACTATATAGTTAAAGAAAGTGTGTATAACTTATTTCCCAATGCCGAGATTCGGATGATTGCCAAAGCAGGGCACTGGCTACATGCCGAGCAGCCAAAAGAATTTTGTGAGGCAGTGTGTGCATTTTTAGATCATGAACTCTAGGCAGCGCAGTCATGATGATACAGGGTGTCAAATAATTCTTCGTAAGATCTACTTGTTTGGGCTTATGGTCAGAGCAGAGTAACTCACTCAATTTTTAAGAATATGGCTCTACATCAAAACCCACTACGCTACGCTGTTCTTTACTGAACACCCATTAAATAAATTGGTAGCCATTTTTTTGATTTCGCGGCTGAATATCTCGCCTACCGAGCATTGTTACTCGGCACTATTCGCCCGCCGAATACCCAGCTTACTCATTCGCGAGCGCAAAGTATTAGGGTGCATTTGCAAAATCGTCGCTGCACCTTGCTCACCCGAAATTAACCAGCTGGTAGATTTAAGCACGGTGGTAATATAATTTTTTTCCATCTCAGCCAGCGAGACTAAAGACTGTTCTGTATCAGGGGTAGCCTGTGAATTTTGCAGGGTTTGAATTTGTAAGGTGTTTTCGGGGGACAGAATAACCGCACGTTCAATCACATTTTCAAGTTCGCGCACATTGCCAGGCCAGTTATAGCGCATTAAATTATCCATCACAGCCCGAGGGATATGACTAATCTGTTTACCGAGTTTTTGTGCATATTTATTAATAAACCATTGTGCTAACAAAGAAATATCGTTTTTACGCTCGCGTAATGCGGGAATATGCAAGGGAAAGACACTGAGACGGTAAAATAGGTCTTCACGGAATTGCCCTTCAGCAACCATTTTATTTAAATCACGGTGTGTCGTTGCAATCAGTCGAACATTTATTTTAATGGTTCTGGAATCGCCTAGGCGCTCAATCTCACCTTCTTGAATGACACGTAATAATTTAGCCTGTAATTCAAGCGGCAATTCGCCAATTTCATCCAGAAAAATAGTCCCTTCATCAGCCAGTTCAAAGCGCCCTGTACGGCGTGCAGTTGCCCCGGTAAAGCTCCCTTTTTCATGGCCAAATAATTCACTTTCAATTAAATTACTGGGTAATGCCGCGCAATTTACTTTGACCAGTGGCCTGCTATTACGCAGACTTAAAGTATGCAAAGCACGTGCAAACAATTCTTTACCAGTTCCGGTTTCTCCCAGCAGTAATACCGAAGTATCCGTCGGTGCGACCTGCTCAACCTGTCGTAGCACTGTTTTAAGCGACTGACTTTGGCCTAAAATATCTTCAAATTTATGATCAAGATTAATTTGTTCCTGCAAATAACTATTTTCTGCCTGCAAGCGATTTTTTAATTGTTGAATTTCAGTGAGTGCATTTTGCAGTTTTTGTTGTTCAATTTTGCGTTCAGTAATGTCTCTAAAGACCATGACAACACCCTGTAACTGCTTACCTTCCATAATAGGTGTGCTGACAAAATCGACGGGAAAGCTACTTTTATCATAGCGCCAGAA
>CAZLLL010000224.1:0-5922 GCA_964560255.1 uncultured Methylomonas sp. | reverse complement strand
ATAAATTATTAAGATATGGCATCAATCCAAAAAAAAATATTCAGCATTTCCCTTAACGAAATCCGTTGCTCTACCCGTGGGTTTGATGTCACAGACCCTGAAACTAAAATCCATATCGAAAAGGTCGGTGAAAATTTTGTGACGGGTTATCATGCGGCATTAGTTGATGCTAACCTTGGCTATCTACAGCAAGCCCTGGCGACAGTTGAACAAGATTTTCGAGGCTTTGCCTATGAAGGGGCAGGAATGGCAATTGCGTTATTAGATTTACTAACTCCTTGGCGACCCAACAAACTGACCCGCTTTATTAAAGGTATCGGTGAACCGCACACCTATATGATTCATATTGGCGCAGGCTGGGCGATGGCTAAAATTCCTTGGGGTCTGCGTTATTTATCCACTATGGATCCCTTATTACGCTGGCTGGCGATTGATGGCTATGGCTTTCACCAGGGCTATTTTCACTGGCCTGATAGTGTGACTCTACAAAAAGTTCCTCGTGGCATTAAAGGCTATGCAAAACAGACTTTTGATCAAGGACTGGGACGCAGTTTATGGTTTGTCAAAGGTGCCAATCCAGTCCTGATCTCAACAACTATTCAAGCCTTCCCGCAACAGCGACAGGCTGATTTATGGAGTGGTGCGGGTTTGGCAGCGGGGTATGCGGGGGGTGTTAAACGCGAATCCTTAGAGTTTTTATTCAATTTATCAGCGCCTTATCAAGCACAGCTTGCTCAAGGGGTTGCTTTTGCCGCAAAAGCCAGGTTACGAGCGGAAAGCTCTGTTGAGCATACAGAATTAGCCTGTCAAAGTATTTGCGGGACAAGTGCAGCTCATGCTGCTAAAGTGACAGATGATGCTTTACAAAATTTAAGCGCAGAGGAGAATACTCCGACTTATCAGGTTTGGCGACTAAGAATTCAACAACAATTTTCTTAATAAAAAAGGTGCAAGTATGAGCATTTTTTATTTCTTGTTACGACCCCATTTAGATCGTATAATCGCATTATTGGCTATTTTTATGCTCTATGGCGCAGCTCAATTACCGAAAACGAGTCAGGAGCAACGCCAGCTATTGGCAGAATCATTCTCATTCACTCCGCTTGTTTTACCCGAATTAAAACATTTTCCTTCTAAACAAATCCGTCAGGTTAACCCCAGTCTTGAACATATCTCTGCCTGGATTTCCTCTGTCGGGGCTGCTATTGCGCTGAATGATCTGGATCATGATGGTCTTGCAAATGACTTGTGTTATGTGGATACCCGCATTGATCAAGTGATCGTTATGCCTGCGCCTGGCACAGGTGAGCGTTTTGCCAGCATCACTTTATCTCCAGCTCCTCTACCGTTCGATTCTGCAACGATGGCACCCATGGGCTGCCTGCCCGGAGACTTTAACGAAGATGGGCGTATGGATTTGCTGGTTTATTATTGGGGACGCACGCCGGTTATCTTTTTACGCCAACCTTCATTTGCTTATATTGCCCAGGAACTGATTAACAATGGTGAGCGCTGGTTTACCAATGCTGCAACCACAGCTGACCTTGACGGGGATGGTCATACCGATTTAATAATAGCAAATTATTTTCAGGACGGTGCACGTATTCTGGATAATAAGGCAACCCAAAAAGATTCCATGCAGCATTCCATGTCGCGTGCTTATAATGGAGGGAAAACACATTTCTTCCTCAATAGTACAGATCATAACCAGGCCCGCCAATTCAAAGAAGTTAATAATGTTGTCGCCAATCATATTAATACTGCCTGGACATTAGCCATAGGTGCGGCAGATCTGGATGGTGATTTATTACCTGAAATCTATTTTGCCAACGATTTTGGTCCAGATCGTTTGTTACATAATCGTTCTACTCCGGGGCACCTTGATTTTGCCTTACTTGAAGGGATGCGAACATTTACTACGCCCGCATCCAAAGTTTTGGGACAAGATTCTTTTAAAGGCATGGGGATTGATTTTGCAGATCTGAATGGCGATGGCTTGCAAGATATGTTTATTAGTAATATTGCCGCTGAATACGCGTTGCAAGAAAGTCATTTTGTTTTTGTCAGTACCGGTGAAATCGGCTTAATACAACAAGGTATCGCGCCTTATGAAGATTTAAGTGAGCCGATGGGGATGTCACGTAGTAATTGGTCGTGGGACACTAAAATGGCAGATTTTAATAATGATGGTGTCGTTGAGGCAATTCAGGCAACTGGTTTCGTCAAAGGAGACATAGACCGCTGGCCTGAATTACAGGAACTCGCATTGGGTAATGATGAAAATTTGCGTCATCCAGGTGCCTGGCTAAAATTAAAAGCGGGAGATGGTTTAAGCAGCTCTGCACATAACCCTTTTTATGTGCGTAATAAAAACGGTCGTTACATTGATATAGCAACAGAACTAGGACTTGATCAACCTTTTATTAGCCGGGGTTTTGCTGTGGCGGATATAGACGGGGATGGAGACCTGGATTTTGCTGTGGCGAACCAGTGGGAAACGTCTTATTTATTGCGTAATAATTGCCCGGATTGTCGTGCCTTTTTAGGCTTGCATTTACGCTTTGCCACGACAGCTAATACAAAACTGAAAGTATCCGCAGGCCATCCCACCGAGTTGAGCCGTCCAGCCATTGGCGCAGTAGCAAAAGTTGAATTAGCGGATGATAAGATATTAGTTGCCGAAGTTGATGGTGGCAATGGACATTCCGGACGACGCAGCCATGATTTACATTTTGGTTTAGGTCATTTGGCAAAAAATCGTAAAGTCAGAGTTAATTTACATTGGCGAGATACTCGCGGAAAAGTTCATCAGCAAGCTATTAGATTAGCACCTGGATGGCATACTATTATGCTGGGCAGTTAAATAGCAGACTGAATGCCTGGGCTGGAAGTATTAATCATTTAATTTTAAAGCTGACAAGGTAACTCGCAAATAATAACTCGCCCACTAACACAAAAAGCAAGCAACACTTATTCCCAGTCTTTGAGACTGTGAAAATATTACTAATTCGGAGTGCAAAAACCGGCTACCCACTTAAGACGGGACAAATTTATATTATTGAAAACCTATTCCATTTAAAGTTAGCCCTCTTCTTAAAGACAATAAATTGAGATAAACTGCGTAGGTTGGGGTGAGGTACGAACCCCAACACTTTAGTTGTGATATTTTGTTGGGGTTCGTACCTCACCCACAACCTACGCCTTTAAACGAATAGTCTACAAATATTAAGTATGTCCCGTATTAAGTTGGTAGCCGAAAAGTGTAAACTCTTTTGGTGAAAATGGGAAATCCCCTCCCTGTTTGGCTGATAGCAATAGACCACGTTTAAAACTATTTCTCTCCTTTTCCATTAATCGAGGTTGGTTATGAAAATACAAGATCTTCGTCTGGCAGCTTTAAGGCGTTTTGCCTTGGCTATTTCCGTATTAACCCTGCTAGGTCATGGCTTTTTGGGGTTTGAACAATCCTATGCTTATGTTCTGGTTGCTTTATTCACCAGCTATTCAATGGAATTAATGCTAGAAACAGCAAGTGCATGGTCTGCAAAACGTACGCCGCGTTACCGAGGTGGATTCATTGCTCTGGTGAACTTTTTATTATCTGCTCATATTACTGGCTTAGCCGTTGCCATGTTGCTGTACTCCAATGAGCAGCTATTACCGATTGCATTTGCAACGGCTGTTGCTGCAGGATCTAAACATATTTTTACAGTACAAACTGAACGGGGTAAGCGGCATTTTTTAAACCCCTCAAATACCGGTATTTCCACTACGCTGATTTTATTTCCCTGGGTGGGCATTGCCCCACCTTATCAGTTTACTGAAAATATCAGTGGTAGTGCAGACTGGATGTTTGCATTGTTTATCTGTCTGATAGGCTCTTTTTTAAACTTTCGTTTTACCAAAAAAATACCTCTTATTCTCGCTTGGCTGGCTGGTTTTATATTACAAGCCATTATTCGTAGCTGGTATTTTGATGCTTCATTGCTGGCCGCTTTGAACCCAATGACCGGCCTGGCATTTTTGCTGTACACCTTTTATATGATTTCTGATCCGGGTACGACTCCTTTCAAGACAACCCATCAAGTTGTCTTTGGCTTTAGTATTGCTTTAGTCTATAGCTTTTTAATGATGTTCCATATTGTTTTTGGCTGGTTTTTCGCATTATTAATTGTTTGTTGCATACGCGGAGCTTATCTGCATTATATCGCTAGACAAAAAGCCTGTGTAGTAAAAGCGGCAGCGGTATCTGAGACTGCCTTATGACCGATGCCATTGCAGTGGTCGGTATGGCTTGTCGATACCCCGATGCGAATAGCCCACAACAGTTATGGGAAAATATCCTCGCACGCCGGAGGGCATTTCGACGTATTCCCAGTGGACGTATCAATTTGAACGATTATCTGGCGAATAAAAATGATCCAGGCGATAGCTTTTATATTAGCGAAGCAGCCGTCATCGAAGGTTATCAATTTGACCGAGTTAAATATCATATTGCTGGCAGCACTTATCGCAGTGTTGACTTAACCCACTGGCTGGCATTAGATATAGCTAATCAGGCGCTTATTGATGCAGGTTTTCCCGATGCAAACGGTTTACCAAAAAAAAACACAGGCGTTTTAATCGGCAATACCTTAACTGGTGAATTTTCTCGTGCAGCTTTATTACGTTTACGCTGGCCCTATGTGCGCCGCGTTCTGGAAGCGCAATTATGTAGCATCGGCTGGTTAGCAGAGCAGCGACAAGATTTTCTTGCACAGACAGAAATTAATTTTAAAGCCCCGTTTGAGCCGGTTAATGAAGAAACCTTGGCAGGTGGCCTAGCTAATACTATTGCAGGAAGAATTTGTAATTATTTTGACCTGGCAGGTGGTGGTTACACAGTAGATGGTGCCTGTAGCTCATCACTATTGGCGATTACCAGTGCGTGTAGTGGTCTAGTCAGCGGCGATCTGGATGTTGCGATTGCAGGGGGGGTTGATCTTAGTCTCGATCCTTTTGAGTTAATCGGTTTTGCTAAAGTAACCGCTCTAACGACAGGCGAGATGCTAGTCTACGATAAACAGTCACAGGGATTTTTACCCGGCGAAGGTTGCGGCATGGTCGTGTTAATGCGCCATGAGGATGCCATTGCACAAGGCTTACGCTGTTATGCCACTATTGCTGGCTGGGGTATTTCATCCGATGGTAGTGGCGGCATTACCCGCCCTGAAATTTCAGGTCAACGTCTGGCGATACAACGTGCCTATCAACGTGCTGGTTATGATATTTCCACTGTGATCAGTTTCGAAGGACATGGGACTGGAACTAAAGTGGGTGATCAAGTCGAGTTAGGCGCTTTATCACAAGAGCTGAAAGCGCATGAAGTTTTGCAAAAATCTTATATTAGCTCAGTCAAAGCGAATATTGGCCATACCAAAGCGGCGGCAGGTATTGCTGGTTTTATCAAGAGCGTTATGGCTCTGGATCAGCAGATAATCCCGCCTGCAACTGGCTTCTATAACCCTAACCCCGCTCTGGAAACAACAGAGTCTACGTTACAGGTTTCTGTTCAGGGCCAGTGCTGGCCAGATAAGCAGGCATTAAGAATGGGTGTGAGTTCATTTGGCTTTGGCGGAATTAACGTGCATCTGGCTTTGCAGGGAAAAACCGCGAAAGCTGATAAAAAAGAGCTTTCCATACAGGAAAAAAAATTAATATCCAGTTATCAGGATGCTGAATTATTTTTTTTCTCTGCAAAATCTGTCGGCGCATTACAAACATTAATACAACAGGTACTAGATTTTGCAGCGGCTTTATCTTATGCAGAATTAATTGGCCTAGCGGCAACTTTATCCGAACAAGCCAGTATTAAAGATGAATACCGCGCTGCACTGGTTGCCGACTCACCTAAAGAGCTGCAAAACCGGCTTGCTAAACTGC
>CAZLLL010000223.1:0-5929 GCA_964560255.1 uncultured Methylomonas sp. | reverse complement strand
ACGAACAAAAATCCTGCCCAATATTGGACGATTATTTATTTCCAGCTCCCTTAGGTACGATGCATTAAGATTAAGATCAATATAACTTTATTATAAAACTCGGCCCTTCAAGCTTTTGAGTAGCTTTTAATTTGAAAGCTACCACGCTTATTAGTTATCACTATAAGTGTTTGATTTCAAGTGAAATGGTTTTTTATTGCCAATTTTCCAACTTAAAAAAAATCAATAGTCGAGAAAAGGTACTAAATCATGGATGTAGTTAGCATATTTTAAAAATAAATATTACTTTGATCGACTTTGATAACCCCGTGACAGTAATCACTTGTAAATTATTATATAACTTATACACAGATTAATTACACCTAGAGTTAGTATTATGTTTGGTATTTTTAAGAAAAAAAAACGCACTCCTAAGAAAAGCCTTAGGCATACCACTGCACTTGATCAGGTCTATACGCGTGTATATGAATTACGCATTGGAATGTATGTTGCTAAATTAGACAGACCCTGGATAGAAACTTCATTTAAATTTCAAGGGTTTCTGATAGAGACAGAACAAGAATTGATTGCTCTTAGGAATACTTGTGATCACGTTTATATAGATACAACCAAACAAAAACAAAAATTAAGTGATCTCAAAAGAAAACCTGACCGTGTTGACCACACAACGCTTAAAATAAGTGATCCTATCGAAAAGCTGGGATCATTTGAACAAGAATTTGATCGTGCTGAAAAAACCTACCAGAATTCAAAAGTTTTTGTCGCTGAAATGATGAGCAAAGTTGCAGATGGCGGTGGGGTTGATACAGCCCTGGCAAAGGAGGCTATTTCTGATTGTGTTGACAGTGTCTTGCATTCCCCAGATGCCTTTTTATGGCTAAGTCAGCTAAAGAGTCGAGATAATTATACTGCTCAACATAGCTTGAATGTCTGTATATTATCAATTGTATTAGGTCGTCAAATAGGCTTAAAAGTTGAGCAACTTAATCAGGTTGCGATGTGTGGAATGATGCATGATATGGGCAAAATGCTGGTACCACTAAAGATACTCAATAAGCCAGGAAGGTTAGACCCGGAAGAATTACGGATAATGAAAAAGCATACGATAATGGGCTATGAATTATTATCCTCTAGCAAAAATATGTTTCAGGGCGCTATTGAAACAGCTCTTACTCATCATGAACGTGTTGACAGTAAAGGGTACCCAAGAGGAATATCGTCTAATACTTTACCTTATTTCTCAAATATTGTCGCAGTTGCCGATAT
The DNA here is from genome assembly GCA_964560255.1 of uncultured Methylomonas sp. Taxonomy (GTDB): domain Bacteria; phylum Pseudomonadota; class Gammaproteobacteria; order Methylococcales; family Methylomonadaceae; genus Methyloprofundus. Next base: position 4,663 of record CAZLLL010000223.1, on the reverse strand, counting down.
ATATGACGCTATTACTAGCGATAGAGTATACCAAAAGGCGCGTACTCATCAGGAAGCCATCAAGGTTTTATTTGAATTATCTAATACTCAGCTCAACCAGCGATTGGTCGTCAAATTTATTGAAAGCCTCAGCGTTTACCCGCCGGGCTCTTTTGTTAAAATGAATGATGGTTCAATCGCTATGGTATTAGAAGTTAATAGTAAACTCAAATTACGACCTAAAATCATGTTAATTCTGGATAAAAATATGCAATTACTGGGCGATAAAGTCATTGACCTGACTAAAACAATGACTGATTTTGCAGGCAACTCATTATCAATTAGTGGTATTATTAAACCTGCCGATTATCATATTACCGCCAACAATTATTATAAGAAAAGTATTATATTAAATGGTTTTGCGCAATATAGCGCTTAAAAGGCAAATCAAAATTGTTAAGAGTCGCTTCCTTTAACATAAAAAAGCTTCTAGTTCAGAAGTTAAAAAGCTTTAGATTTTTATGAAATTAGCAATATCTATTGCACTCCAGAAAAGGTGTCAACTGGAAAATGAAGGGGCGGGAAATCTTTTCCTCCATGTTCTTCATGCCGCAGGTCTGACTCGCTTTAAGGAATGGGCACGAAATAACTTGAGCAACTGGCGCAGTATTTTTATTCGTATTCAAGGCGTATAAATAGGCGCATAGCCAGCTACGTAACTATTTATACAACGCTGAAGACGGATAAAAAGACAAGCAAGTTGCCCAAGTTATTTCGTGCATGTTCCTAAGTGAGTAGCCTTAATCTTCGCCCACTCTTAGTTACACAGCCTGTCCTGCACACCATCCAGAAGACCAGGCCCATTGAAAATTATAGCCACCTAACCACCCTGTAACATCTAGCACTTCACCTATAAAATAAAGTCCTTCTACCTGATTAGTCTGTAAAGTTTTAGATGATATTGCATGACAATCCACACCACCTAGAGTAACCTCGGCAGTACGATAACCCTCTATGCCATTAGGCTTAATCTTCCAGCAGTGCAATTGCTGTGCAATAAACATAATTTGCTTATGAGACAAATCTGCTAAAGAGAGCTGCAAAATATTTTCTGGCAAAAGCAAGGGTATTAGTCGTTTAGCCAGCAACAGAGAAAGATAGTTTTTTAATTTTACTTTAGTACTTTTCATCTGAGCTTTTAAAATACTTTGTTGCAAATCAATAAATGGCAGTAAATTGATTGTCAGTGCTTCGCCTTTATACCAATATGATGATATTTGTAAAACGACGGGGCCACTTAATCCTCGGTGAGTAAATAACAAATTTTCGCTAAAACTTTGCCTTGTATTGCTAATTATACAAGGCAAAGAAAGGCCAGACAGAGCTGCAAATTTTTCTTTATCTTGCTGTTGTAGTGTCACGGGTACAAGTCCTGCTCTGGTTGTCTGTACTTTAATTCCAAATTGCTCAGCAACCTTATAACCAAAAGGTGTTGCCCCCATTTTAGGAATAGATAAACCGCCCGTGGCTATCACTAATGATTGACAGCTAATTTTTTGGGTATTGGTGTTGATAATAAACCCTGAATTACCCTTTTTCTGTATTGATTTGATGACAGCTTTTAACTGAATTGTAACGGTTGCTTTATGGCACTCTGACAGCAACATATTCAGCACATCACGTGCCGTTTCATTACAAAATAGCTGCCCGTGTTCACGCTCATGGTAAGGAATATTATACTGATGAATCAACTCTAAAAAATCCCACTGGGTAAAACGGCTTAAAGCGGATTTACAAAAGTGTGGATTATCAGACAGGTAATGCTCTGCTTCAATCGAGTAATTGGTAAAATTACACCGCCCTCCCCCTGACATTAAAATTTTCTTGCCAGCTTTATTGGCATGATCTAATATCAGTACCTTACGCTTGCGTTTTCCTGCTTCTATCGCACACATTAAACCGGCAGCACCTGCCCCGATAATAATAACATCTACTTCTTGCATATTATTCAGCTTACAAAGAAAAAAGTTGATTGATCACATTTAAAAGGAAAGTAGTAACGCTACAAAAAAACATATAAGGATCGGCATTCTTCATTTTTTAGTTTACATATTTGCAGCTACAAACTTAACGGAATATGCTTAATATTTGTAGACTATTCGTTTAAAGGTAACCGTTCAGGCTCCATTGGCTCTGTTAGTCAGCCTGTTTGTATAAAAGAGGCATACAGGGTCAAGAAGATAAATTTTGACTCTTAGGGAGCTGGAAATAAATAATCGTCCAATATTGGGCAGGATTTTTGTTCGTATTCAAGGCGTAGTAACAGGCGCATAGCTGGCTACGTAACGGTTGCTACAACGCAGAAGACGGACAAAAAGACTCGCAATATTGGATGATTATTTGTTTCCATCTCCCTTATGTTACTACCGTCTTTCATCATACCTAGGGTAAAAATAGTTATTTAATATTTTTCATAATATTCAACTGGTTAATGATTTAAATGAGAGTAATATTTTTAAAAATACAGTGGTAGAATAATAAATTCCGTTAGGGTAACTAAACATAGAGATTATTATTTCTTAGCTGAGAGATCATAACCACTTGAATATTAGCATTATATTTAATTACCAAAACTAAAAATGCTATGATGAAAGACGGTAATACAAAGCCTCCTACTACATCAATCTGACCATGTTATACTCAGCATATAACCTTATTTCAAAGAAATTATGCTCAACCTACCTGCACGCAAAAAATTACCAATTGGAATTCAAAATTTTCGAGAAATCCGCGAAGAGAATTATTACTATGTGGATAAAACACCCTTTGCACTCACGTTAATTGAGCAAGGTAAATACTTCTTTCTGTCTCGTCCGCGCCGCTTTGGTAAATCACTGTTTATTGATACGCTTGCAGAGCTATTTGCAGGAAATGAAAGCCTATTTGAAGGTCTGGCGATACATCAGAACTGGGACTGGCAGCAAACATTCCCAGTGATACGCATTAGCTTTGGTGCGGGCATTCTAACAAGTTGCGCACAACTCGACCAGAGAATCCTGACTATCCTTAATGTAATCCGGAAAGAGCATGACATGGAACAATGCCAATCCACAGATGTTGTTGCCAGTTTTTCAGAGCTTATTAGGCAATTCCATCAAAATACAGGTCAACGGGTGGTGGTATTAATTGATGAATATGATAAGCCAATTTTAGATAATTTAATCAGCCCGGATATTGCCAAACAAATACGAGATGGCCTAAGAAATTTTTATTCAGTCATTAAAGATATGGACACTCATATTCGCTTTGCCATGCTCACAGGGGTTTCAAAATTTAGCAAGGTCAGTTTGTTTTCTGGTTTAAACAACCTGAATGATATTACAGTAGATAACAGGTATTCCTCCATTTGTGGCTATACCGAAGACGATATTGATACCGTATTTTTGACAGAATTAACGGGGCTGGATAGAGGGCAGATCAGAGAGTGGTACAATGGCTATAACTGGTCAGGAGAGTCGGTATACAATCCGTTTGATGTCCTTTTGTTATTTGATAAACGCCAATTCAAACCCTACTGGTTTGAAACAGGGACACCTACTTTTCTGGTAGAATTATTGGCCAGCAGACAAACTTGGCTACCTGATTTACACCAGCTTGAAAGTGAGGCGGAAATCCTGTCTAGCTTTGATCTAGACTATATTCCCACAGAAACGCTTATGTTTCAGACCGGCTATTTGACCATAGCAGAAGAACATCATGACTTTGGCGAATATTGGTACCGTCTGTGTTACCCTAATAAAGAAGTGTATCAAAGTTTATCCAGCCGATTATTAAGAGCCTGGACCTCACCAGCAGCCAGTCAGCCAGTGATACAAAACAAACGACGGCTACAAACAATCTTAAAAAATAATGACTTCGCAGCGATGGAAAGCTTATTTAGCGCTTTTTTTGCTTCCATACCACATGACTGGTACCGCAAAAATCCGATAGCGCAATATGAGGGGTATTATGCCAGTGTATTTTACGCTTACTTTGCTGCACTAGGCTTAACTATTATTCTGGAAGACAGCACCAATCATGGGCGTATTGACATGACGGTACGCTTTCAGCAACAGATTTATTTATTTGAATTTAAAGTCGTGGAACTAAGTCCTGAAGGAAACGCATTACAACAATTAAAAGATAAAAAATATGCAGACAAATATCAGGCAGAAAATGAACCGATTCATTTAATAGGCATAGAATTTAGCAAGGAACAGCGCAGTGTTATCAATTTTGAAATTGTTAGCTTGTGATTTTAAGGAATGGGCACGAAATAAGTTGAGCAACTGGCGCAGTATTTTTATTCGTATTCAAGGCGTATAAATAGGCGCATAGCCAGCTACGTAACTATTTATACAACGCTGAAGACGGATAAAAAGACAAGCAAGTTGCTCAAGTTATTTCGTGCACGTTCCTAACCCACTTTTCGATATTTAGTGGCAACACATAATTTAAACAGCAATTCTAAATATGAATTTCCTCGAGAGGGATGTGGCACATGATCGACAGGACGCTTAATGGGGGTCAGGCAGTCACTCGGCTGGCCAGAAGGCGGGAGCGCACGCCCTGCAGAGCCACGAGGAGCATGTGGCTTTTTCTCCTAAAACTCGTGAAGTGCAACTTGATGAAAAATGGAGTTTTG
>CAZLLL010000222.1:0-5949 GCA_964560255.1 uncultured Methylomonas sp. | reverse complement strand
CCTTTCACGGCGGTAACGGGGGTTCGAACCCCCCTGGGGACGCCACACAAAAGAAGAGGGTTATCTATATTTCTTATAGGTAGCCCTTTTTTGTTTCTGATTTAAGTTAAAATTTACAATTAATTTGCTTAGGAACGTTCACGAAATAAGTTGAGCAACTGGCTTGTCTTTTTATCCGTATTCAGCGTTGTAGAAATAGTTACGTAGCTGGCTATGCATCTATTTCTACGCCTTGAATACGAATAAAAATACTACGCCCGTTGCTCAACTTATTTCGTGCTCATTCCTTATCTTATTTGTTTCTGTACATATTAATATCTAGTACCCCCCTATTTTCGTAAAATAAACACTAATATAACAACTTTTTGTTATATACGAACTGCTGAATTTCTGTATAAATTTTTCGTAACTATTCACTCCCTCCCTCCGGAATACATGAATTAAGCAAAGACTCTCTAATAAAACCTCCCCCTATGCTGCGCCTTGTCAAGGAGGGGACTAAACGGTTACTACCTAAGGAATGGGAATCAAATAACTTGTGCATTCTGACTTGTCTTTTTGTTCGCCTTCTGCGTTGCGGAAACAGTTACGTAACTAGCTATGCGCCTGTTACCGCGCCTTGAAGGCAAACAAAAATACTGCGCCATAATTGCACAACTTATTCAATTCCCATTCCTAAGTGCTTCTGTACCTGATATTAATGTTTTTTTACTAAACTACATTCGCAAGTAAATGAAAAATGCAGTAAATTAAATAATTTTTTTGTTGCATCTGTTCTTTTCTAGTTTACACTTACATAACATACTTAGGAATTGTATAGTTTCTTCTAACTGGATCATTTACCAATCAACGGTTATCTGCCTGTGAAAAGTTTACGTTTTTACGGTTAGGTACTTTTACAACTGAAGCACTTAATAGGAATATAATATTCCAATTCATTGATGAAAAAGAAAAAACCAGACCCATTAAAAGTATCCTTTTTCGGTATGAACGACCGGGTGCAAAAATTAATGGTACAAAGCTTAAAGATGTTGAGCGGTACTATTGATACTGTCGTTGTGGCTGGCATTGAAGGGCAGGTAGAGATCATTGACCTTGATTTATCAATGTCTACCCCTAACCTTCTAGAAAACAGACTGGCTCAGCGACCAATTAAACCAATTATTGTACTTTCATTGCATGAAATTTCATCTAATGAAATCATTTATATCAAGAAACCTCTTCAGAGCGCAGAATTATTAGCGGCCTTGAAAACGGCAAAAAAAACCTTGAAGAGTCAACAAAATGCAAACTCTATCGAGTTCAATACAAAACCAGAAAAAACAATTAAAGCAGAGAAAGTTAGTAAATCTAGCTTAGATACGCAAGTTTCAAATAAGTTACCAAGAAAAAGTAAGCAGCCGGTCATTAGCAGCAAAATAGATAATAGAAAAGCTATACCGGTAGAACGAGAATCTCTTCCTGAAAAATCACTAAAAGTAAATAATGTTTCAAAGCCAGATGCTGATCTACCCACAGCAATTAAACGGGCAAGGAATAACAAGATTACTGATAAGAATGAAGAGAAATCAGTTAAAGCAGAGACGACTCCCCCAAAAATAAAAAATACAGAAAAGAGTACTACAAAGCCTAGAGTAAGTCTAGACATTATAGATAGGCTTGCTAATGAGTATCCCGACACTGGTAAAGAGATACGTGATCATAGCGGCATCATAGTAAAATCAGCTAAACCAAGAGCTGCTCCAGAAGCAATATTTAAAACAGATAATGCGACTAAGTCTGGCATAAACCAGAAAATTATAGATACCCTAACTAAGAAGTCCTTCGATGCAAATAAGCAAACAGCGGGAAAACGCAACAATGGAGGTAACAAATCAAAATCAGTAGAACTTAATGTAACACCGGAAAAAAGACCTCAGAAAAATAATATTACAAAGCCTAGCGAAGATCTGAAAAACTCAGGTCAGCATAATCAGAAGTCTAAGGGCAGTGAACAGAAAAAAGAAGGGGGAGAATCAGCTAGTAAAACGGCCAATCGCTCAACTCTCCAGAAAGAGATAGCAAAAAGTACAAAAGGCACTCATCTTCCTGGTGTACACCCTGAAAATTTAATTAACAAATCAGACCAGGGGGGTGACGTTACAAATCGAAGAAAAAGTGTCCGCTATGCCTTTGATAAACTCAACGGATATTTTGTTGTCAACTCTTTAATCATGCGCAATAAGCGTAAATCTATTCAGGTGCTAGATATTAGTAGTCGAGGTGCATTTTTTCAATGTAATTCTAAACTGAAATTAAGGGCTAAAGGAGAGCTTGTTTTTGACTTTGGCTCAGCAACAGTTTATAAAATTCCTGCCCAGATTAATAGAGTCGATAGTGGTTCTTACAGTCTAATTTTTAAAGAGTATAATCATGAAATATGTGATTTTTTGATCAATTCAGGCAAAACGTTCGAAATCAAAACACACAATAATGCCAGAACCAAACAATCACAGGGCAAGCCGCTTAAGCCTGAAAATAGAAAAAAACAAACAATTAGATAGTAGCTAACTCAAGAAAAACCTAACTAATGCATTTCACTATTTCTGTGCTTTGCATTTATGTTTAATAATATGACGACTGTTCTGACATTGTTATATGAAGGGTGTCAAAAAAATTAGTTAATTTCAATTTGACAAAGGTTTTGAATACCTTTCACTTTCACCCAAAAGTAGTTTACACTTTATCAATATATAAATAACTCAGGAGTTAAAAAGCTTTAGCTTTTTCTGAAACCAGCAATAGCTAAGGTATGCGAATGAAATAACTTGAGTAACTTTTTAACGCAAGGTTGTCGATTTGAATTTATTCGTACTGTGCGAATGAATTAGCACTTACAGTTGCCCAGCTTATTTCGTGCACGTTCCTTTATTGATATCTAATAGTTTAGGTACTGCTATATTGAATTGTTTAGCATACCCCAAACAACGCTGTAAACGCGCATGTGCACTTCGCCCCAGACAGCGCCGCTGTGGACAGTCTTTAATTCCCTCTACCATACCATTTATCAGCTTTTCAACTGCCAGCGTCTTGCCCGTTAATGATGCTTGTATAAGAAGAACTTCTGTCGCAATTTCTCTGGCAAGTGCCTGATGATTGCTCCATAACTCCCCAACAGTCCAGTTTTCAATTAATCCAGCAATATTCACAGTAAGTATATAAACTGTTTTACGCACTAATTCGTACAATAAATCGTTTGCATTATTCAAAATTGGAGCTGACTCACCTATTGCCTGCAAAGCATTAGAGACGATTGCTGCATTGGGCCCATAGCAAGGCGTATGTAAAATGCTGGTAACTTCCATACCTTTTTTCTTCTCAAACCAGACAACAGAGACAGTTGGGTTTTCTATATCATGTACCTGCCAGTCTTTGGGTAGCAATTCATTTTGAATCAGTCCCAGTTTGTTTTTCCAGGGTGTCGGCATTTGCTCTAATACACTATATAACTCACTTTCCTGCACACTAACTAAAACCAGAGCGGGATCTGAGATTTTCTGGCTTTCCACAGCGATATCCATTTGCCTTGTAATTGGGTAAACAGGATGTTCGCAACGAAGAAAACCGCGCGCAAATACACCTCCTAATTCTCCCATACCGATAATAACAATAGGCGCTTGCATAATGATCAATTAATTTTAATGGTTTGACCTTGCGCGACCGACTCCAGTGCGGCAACAATAATCTGGCAATTGGCTTTAGTATCCTGTAAAGAAAGTTTAAGTGCTTTATTATTTAACAGACAGTCACAAAAATGCGCTATCTCCAATTCAAAGTGATTGGCGAGTGTCAGGTTTTCTATTTGAGGCTTACCTGAGTCAGCCTGCCAGGAGATAACAGGTTGTTCAGTTGCTTTAGCCCAAACGTTATGGCACTTGATACCACCTTTAGTGCCTATAATTTCATATTCAGCACGCCGAGTATGTTCAAAGCCAAAGTTAAATTGTGCGTATTTACCATCACCAAAGTCAATGATACCACTGCTACTAATATCTGCACCGTGTTCATTATGTTTAGCCATTGCAGTGACTGCCTGAGCCTGAATCTCGCCAAAATGAAATCTGGCAGCATGAATGGCATAGCAACCTATATCCCACATAGCACCACCTCCATCAGAGATACGCCTGTCAACACGATAAAGACGCGCAGGTTGCATAGGATAGGCAAAGCAGGTACGCACAGAACGGACTTCACCAATAGCACCTGAATTAATAATGTCCTGTATACGCTGGTGCTGTGGATGAAAACGGTACATAAAACCTTCCATAACAGAGACCTGGTGCTTTTCAGCTGCTTTTTCAATCATGTCTATATCAGCAACGCTCAATGCCATGGGTTTTTCACATAATACATGTTTACCATGCTCTATGGCACGTAGAGTCCATTGCGCATGTTCTTCAGTGGCCAGGGGAATGTAAACGGCTTGTATGTCAGCATTTTTTAGCAGTTCCGCAGGATCATCATAAATATGTACATTTTCAACTCCAGGTGCATATTGCTTTAGAGCTGCCTCAGCCGCACCAGGTCTGCGACTAGCAATGGCAATGAGTGCACTATTTTTTGCTGCAACGATGGCCGGCATAAGTTGTTGATTAATGCGTGCAGCACCAAGAATTCCCCAGCGTATCTTGTGTTGTGTTGACATAGTCTGTATATATTAGTAGTGAAAAAGTTTTGTCAAGTATATACGCAGTGTACAGCGATTCAGAGCATTTTGCATTTTTTCGCATTTAGTCCCGCTCAGTTTCCTCAAGGCACACTTTCCTCTCTCCTTGAATCAGTAGTACTGGAGTAGCCGTGCTCTGTTAGATTTTCTATCTTATTTTTTTTCCTTATCTATGCGTGTACCTGGTTACGCTCATATCACAGAGTGAGCAATCTCTTGGGTCTCATGTTACATAGGAATGGGAATCAAATAACTTGTGCATTCTGACTTGTCTTTTTGTTCGCCTTCTGCGTTGCGAAAACAGTTACGTAGCTAGCTATGCGCCTGTTACCGCGCCTTGAAGGCAAACAAAAATACTGCGTCATAATTGCACAACTTATTCAATTCCCATTCCATAACGGAATTGAATCCTTTGGGTTTTCATCCTGTCTAATTTCGCTTCATCTAGTTCAGTCCACTTCATTACTGCAATCAGGTTTATCCACAGACTTTTAAGTGTCTGATGATTTTTGCCATTCAAATAAGCCTCTTGAAAATGGACGCTTATCACCATAAGCTGGTTAATCAAGTACGCTATCTGCATCAGCTGATAATAATTTTTACTGGCCTGATAATTAACCCGTGAATCTTTATGTTTCATTTCGTAACCTCCATTTTTCAATGTATTAAACCCCTTGTTCTCTATCTTCCAGCGTAATCGTCCTGTTCGGCTTGTTAGTATGATATTACTTCTACTAATCGGTACGTCGGTGATATGGGTAAAGGCACCTTGTTTTTCTTCTTCCTTTTCGCTTCCCTTATTTTGGGTGATGGTTTCCTGACATTCTAACCAGTTTAGCTTATATCCATGATAATCCATGTCCGTTACCCAGCAATACTGACGTTCTTCTGTGTTTCCATCAGACCTTATAATGAATTCCTGATGGTGATTTTCTATCTGGTAGACTTGCAATTCCCGTGTTTCTTCCCAGATTGTCGGCAGATTACCTTTTTTGAACGTAACAATGTAACGCCAGTCGTTACTTTTACAGGTCATAAAAAAACCTTCATAGGGATACAGTCCATCCGCAAGAATCAGAATGAGTAGGCGGGGAAAGTCTTGTTTGAGTCGAGCCGCTAAACGGGTAAATGCCTTGCGCTCACAGTCTTGTTTGTCATACTCTTCGCCTGGTGGGTTTTCAATCCATTCTAGGTCGATTTTTTTTACGACAGTCATCTATCTCTTGCATCCAGTCGATGAGCTC
>CAZLLL010000221.1:0-5950 GCA_964560255.1 uncultured Methylomonas sp. | reverse complement strand
AGAAAAGATTGCCCACCCTACAAATGATGGCTTGTCCCATCTTAAGTTGGTAGCCTACTAATGGAAGATGAACAAAAATCCTGCGTCAGTTGCTCAATTTATCTGATTCTAACGGTTTCTGTTGATAGATGTTTTTGCATAGTAATATATTTAAATCATTGTGTGACAGGTTTTTATCTATTCTTCAAAAGGCTAGGAACCATAATTAAGCTATTCATTGCAGACAGCCAAGACTTCATTTTTCAAGGATTAACGCCCTTAAGATAAATATATCAAATACTGACACCATCAACAGGATTCGTTATAATCAGAAATCTTTAAACCTCAGAAAATTAGAAAATGGTGATTTATCCATTTTTTCAATAATTTAAATACATAATATAATGATTATTAATACATATTCAAAAAAACTCTATTGTAGATTTTTTGGGCATTGATTTAATTACTTACAATATACTACTTGCTAAGGAATGGGAATCAAATAAGTTGTGCATTCTGACTTGTCTTTTTGTTCGCCTTCTGCGTTGCGGAAACAGTTACGTAGCTAGCTATGCGCCTGTTACCGCGCCTTGAAGGCAAACAAAAATACTGCGTCATAATTGCACAACTTATTCAATTCCCATTCCTAAGGAACGTGCACGAAATAACATTTTTTACTCTAAACAAAACACCTTCATCGCGCACCTCTACCCCATAATATGACTTCTACGGTGCCTAAAATAATTGAAATATCCAGAAACAGACTGTAATTTTTAACATAATATAAATCATATTCCAGTTTATTAATAGTATCTTGTTCATTAGCACCATAAGGATAACAAAGCTGCGCCCAACCTGTGATACCTGGCTTAACCCGGTGACGTTCTGCATAAAAAGGAATTCGCTCCTCGAAGCCTTCAACAAATTCAGGACGTTCAGGACGTGGACCTACAAAACTCATATCCCCCTTTAAAACATTAAAAATCTGCGGTAACTCATCTATACGACACTTTCTGATCAGCCGCCCGACTCGCGTCACTCGATCATCATTCTCCTTTGCCCATTGCGCACCATTTTTCTCTGCATCGGTATGCATGCTGCGAAATTTCATCACAGCAAATGGTTTTCCATTTTCGCCCACACGAATTTGTCTATACAGTATAGGCTGCCTAAACCCGCTCTCTAACAAAATAGCCAGCGCAGTTAGCAACATAAAAGGCCAGGAAATAAAAAGCAGGCAAAAGCTTGCAAGTACATCGACAATACGTTTACCGAATGATTTTAAGTCACAGAAATCAAATCCATCTGAGAAAACGACCCAGCTTAATGTCAGGCTATCAAGCAAAATCAGACCTTGCTCTCGCTCATAAAAACTCAACAAATCCATAATATTTACCCCTAAGGCCTTACAATCAAGTAACTCCTCAAGTGGCATGGTCATACGCCGATCATCTAATGCAATAACAATTTCATCAATATTATATTTTGTCACTATATCAGCAAGACCTTGAGTATTTTCAATAAGTTGCTCTTCATCAATCAAACAAGATTTTTCTTTCATATTAACAAAACCATGCAGTATAAATCCTTTAAGAACATAAGTATTATTAATATTGCACAATTGCTTAGCCTTTTCTCCTGTCCCTAAAACCAACACACGACGCATCAGTTTGTCTGTATTGGAATAATGATAAAAGAGATAGCGACTTAGCATCATACCTATAAATGCAAAACCTATCGCATAAACGAAAACACTTCTGGCAATTGAAAATCTGGGAAACAAATAGAAAATACTAATGATAATCACTGAGGCAATAGAAAAACTCACACAAACACGTAAAGCTAAATGATAATCATCCCAGTCCAGACTACGTCGATACAAGCCCAAACCAACAGAGGACAAAGTTAAAGCAACAGAAAAAATAATACTTGCCTCAACTATATCTTTATTTGTATACCAGGATGAAACATTATAAAAACGTACATCACTGCCTAGATACATGGCTAAAAAGAACATTAGCCATTCGCCTAGAATCAAACCTAAGTAGGCACTAGAAATATAATGTTTAAAAATTCTAATCATTTTATGCTTCTCCACTCACTAACTTACTTCTCCTAAATATATACTTCTCACGGTCACAACCGCAGATTTCGGTAGTGACTACTATTGACTGCGCACAATACAGTAAATATATAACTTATTGTTTAATAACATAGTAATTATTACGTCAACGGGCTTTTCTTGATAGTAATCTGCATTAACAGCTAATAGAAGTCACCACCCAGATTTCTAGCCCAGCAAAGCTGTGTTGCTATCACTTTACGTAGCTTTGCCAAGGTAACCATTCAGATTTCCCTTTGTAAAATGGGAGTTCGAGGAGCCATTTTCTAATAAAACCTCCCCCCCTAACCCCTCCTTGATAAAGAGGGAGACTGAACGGTTCCATGCCTTGCTCTCGATAAAAAATCAGCCCACTATACTTTCGTACTTATCAAAGTATAACATAAGGTAACTTGCAATAAATAAACTACCCATATTACGCAGGGTTTTTGTCCGTCTTCGGTGTTGCACAAACAGTTACGTAGCTCGCTATGCGCCTGTTTTTACGCCTTGAATACGCACAAAAATCCTGCGCCAGTTGCTCAACTTAGGGAGCTGGAAATAAATAATCGTCCAATATTGGGCAGGATTTTTGTTCGTATTCAAGGCGTAGTAACAGGCGCATAGCTGGCTACGTAACTGTTGCTACAACGCAGAAGACGGACAAAAAGACTAGCAATATTGGATGATTATTTGTTTCCATCTCCCTTATTTCGTGCCCATTCCTAAGCACTTGTCTTTATGTTATTGCAACAAGCTTTTTTTCCTTAACAAATTTTTGACATGTTTAATAGGAATAGCATAGCTTATTCCACTCGGCTTAGATAATACGTTTTCTTTTGTTTCTTTTACAAATACTTTATTAATTATCCCAATCACAGCACCATTACTTATTTCATAGAGTGGGCTACCACTATTTCCAGGGTACGCAGTCGCATCTAGCTGATATACATTATATGGTTCTTGCAAACGGTTAATTAATTTAGAATTAAGCTTCCCCGAATTATACACAGGAATTGCTATGGGACTAATGGCAGAAACAATCCCTGTATGAGTAACAGGGAACAAGCCTAACACCATACCGATCGGGTACCCAGTAAAAGCGTATCGTTTCCCCTCTCTTACCTGAATGACATTTCCAAGTGCTAAAGCAGGCAAAGCCCCCTGTCTAAGCTTTAATATAGCAATATCATGCTTTTTATCGAGTGCAACTATATCTACAAAAGCCATCTTTGGCTTATTATTGATAGTCACAAAAACAGCCCAGTTTTCCATTTTTTCAGCGTTTAAATCATTTGCCACGACATGCGCATTGGTGACGATTAATTGACCATTGGCTATTGCAAACCCTGTTCCTAAAAAGATGCTTCTTGGACTCCGAGACGGCAAAAACGTTCCCACCCCAACAATACTCGGTTTAACTTTAAGCAAGGTATCAGGTAATTGCTCTGCTTTAGCATAACAAACAATACTCAAAAAACTTAAACATATCGCCAATAAAATTTCAGACAATCTCTTCATCTAGTTGATGGACTCCATTGGGTCGATGTTATTTAATACTGTCAGTATAGTCGAAATTTAGTAACTGTTGTGATAATCTGGCTTTCAATGAGTTGCTATCAAATAATTCAGCATACTCACACTGCTTAAACTAATACTTCACTACCGCGCCCATGAAAAACGCGAATTATAAACACGACTAGCCTTTAGGTTATAATACTAGTCATTTCATTTTAAACACCTTAAAGTAAACCATGACCAAAACAAACGACAAATCAAGCAATGTAGTCTGGCATCAATCCACAGTAAGCAGAAAACGCAGAGAAGAAAAAAACAAACATAAATCAGTTGTACTCTGGTTTACCGGCTTATCAGGCTCCGGTAAATCAACATTAGCCCATGCAGTAGAAGAGGAACTCTATCAGCTAGGCCTGAATACCTTTGTTCTGGATGGTGATAATGTACGTCATGGTCTAAATAAAGATCTTGGATTTAATGAGCACGATCGTAAAGAAAATATTCGCCGTATCAGTGAAGCTGCAAAACTGATGCTGGAAGCAGGGATTATCACCCTGACAGCATTTATATCTCCCTTTAAAGCCGAACGGGAAATGGCGAGAAGTTTAATGCCTCACGGTGATTTTATTGAGATACACTGCTACTGTCCACTTGAAGTGTGTGAAAAAAGGGATGTAAAAGGCTTATATAAAAGAGCTCGTAATGGTGAAATTAAAGACTTCACGGGGATATCTTCGCCCTATGAAGCACCCTTTAAGCCTGAATTGAAAATTGACACCAATGCACAAACACTTGAGCAAGGTGCGCAACAAGTCATCGCTTTATTACGCGAAAGACATATCTTACCTGAAGCAAAATAGCATGATTAATTACGATATATTTAATGGCGATGCAGATGGCATCTGTGCGTTAATTCAACTACGTCTTGCTCAACCACTTGAGGCGACCCTTATTACAGGTATTAAAAGGGATATTCAATTACTCAAAAAAATCAATGTTAATGCGGGGGATCAGCTCACCATTTTAGATATTTCCATGCAAAAAAATACTGAACAGGTACAAAAAGCCTTAGATAAAGGTGCAACAATATTTTATGCAGATCACCATCAAGCAGGTGATATTCCTCAACATTCTAATTTAACCGCTTTAATTGATACCAGTTCAGATACCTGCACCAGCCTAATCATTAATCAGCACCTACAGGGTAAATACCCTCTTTGGGCTATTACCGCCGCTTTTGGTGATAATTTATACAACAGTGCTGAAGTGCTTGCGAATACCCTTGACATAGATTCTAAAAATGTGTTTCAACTTAAAAAACTAGGTACCTATATCAATTATAATGGCTATGGCAGTTGCTTAGAAGATCTACATTTTACGCCCGACAAACTTTATATGGAAATGGTGAGCTATACCTCTCCAACTGATTTTATTGCAGACAATCACTTTATCTATCATCAGCTAGAAAGTGGTTATTTAGACGATATGCACTATGCAGAACAAACACAACCGGAATATAGCAATACTAAAGTTGCAGTCTATATATTAGAAGACCAGACCTGGGCAAGACGGGTAAGCGGGGTATTTAGTAATGACCTGGCGAATCAAAATCCAGATAGAGCACATGCTGTATTAACTTATACTCCAGCGGGTGATTACCAGATCAGTGTCAGGGCCCCCCTCAATAACAAAATTAAAGCGGATGAACTCTGTGCATCCTTCCCGACGGGGGGTGGACGCAAAGCTGCAGCGGGTATAAATCATTTACCATTAAATGAATTAGAATCGTTTATCACAAAGTTTAAGGAAACTTATTGCTAAGGAATGTACGCCACACACTTGAGCAACTGACTTGTCTTTTTACTCGTCTTTAGTTCAGTGTTGCACAAACAATGACATAGCTTGCTATCGAATGAGACAAAATAATATGTGCATTTACTACCGTCTACTAGAGCTTCAAGTATGTACATACGCTGTGTAGGTTGCCGGTGAGGCACGACCTAGGCTGTCGAAGCCCTCATATTAGAGTCTATTTTATACTCTCATTTTTTTACTTTATAATACCCATATATTTTAAATAAAAACAATATATTACAGTAAGTTTGAGAAGATAAATTATGGGAAAAAAAAGTCACAAATAAAGTAATTTATGTGCCTGATAAAAATATGATTTTATTGTAAGTTATTGATTGTTTTTAAAAAGAACGCTAAAAAACACTGTTTTTAGGCAAAAATAATAATTAAGCCATTGAAAATTATGATTTAATGCCTTACTTCGACAGCCTAGGCACGACCCCAACATAAGGGAGATGGAAACAAATAATCATCCAATATTGCGAGTCTTTTTGTCCG
>CAZLLL010000220.1:0-5955 GCA_964560255.1 uncultured Methylomonas sp. | reverse complement strand
AACAAAAATACTGCGTCATAATTGCACAACTTATTCAATTCCCATTCCTAAGTGCCTGCCGAATACAGCGTTACAATTGTAATTGAAAAGCGGATAACTCTTTTACAATAATTTTATTTTTGAACACTACTTGCTAAATTGAGGCGTAAATATCAAAGTCTGATAGGCTATTTAGGATTTTTGCCTGCCGTTTTCTAGTTAAATGAGTGGGCAGAAAAGATTACCCTCACTATATCGAATCAGTATAAAAAATAGCTGTTAGCCCTTATTTGCACTATAATAAACAGCTTTTTGATACTCTAAAAACTATAAGCTGATCATGATTTCCATTCGCAACCTGACTTTCTCGCGTGGCGATAGAAAAATTTTTGATAATATCTCGTTAGAGATTGCGCCACATAAAATTACAGCGATTATGGGGCCAAGTGGCACGGGTAAAACAACACTATTAAAGCTGATAGGCGGACAAATCACCCCCGATAGTGGTAGTGTTTTGGTTAATCGGCAAAATATACACCAGCTTTCACGTAACAATTTATACCAGCTGAGAAAAAAAATGGGTATGCTGTTTCAAAGTGGTGCCTTACTAACAGATATGTCAGTATACGATAATATTGCCTTTCCCATCAGGGAGCATACCCAGCTAACCGAAGCAATGATTCGCACAGTGGTATTAATGAAACTTAATGCGGTGGGTTTACGGGGAGCTCGCAATTTGATGCCCAGTGAATTATCGGGGGGTATGGCAAGGCGAGTCGCGATGGCTAGAGCACTGGCATTAGATCCGGAAATGATCATGTATGACGAACCTTTTACCGGTCAAGACCCTATTTCTTTGGGGGTACTCGTTAAGCTAATCGAAACACTTAATCACACTTTACATTTAACCAGTATTATCGTTTCGCATGATGTACAGGAAACAGTTTCTATCGCTGATTATATCTATCTTATATCCGATGGAAAAGTGGTTGGTCAGGGAACGCCAGATGAAATCATCAATACTGAGTCTGAATGGGTACAACAATTTATGCAAGGACTCGCAGATGGTCCCGTTCCCTTTCATTATCCTGCAAATGACTTAAGTCGTGACATACTCGCGACTGACACCCAGCAATGATACTTTTCCAGTTAATAGGACAGGCCGTTTTAAAATTCCTTGCGAAATTAGGTAGAGCAACTGTTTTTTTTATTTCCATCTTAAGTAGCCTAGGCTTTTTACTCTTGCGGCCTGGCTTACTGATCAAGCAACTCCATTTTGTCGGTGGACTGACTTTCTGGCTTATCGCTGTTTCAGGGCTTTTTGTCGGTATGGTGCTAGGTTTGCAAGGTGTTTATACCTTATCAACCTTTGGTGCAGAATCATCTCTTGGTATTCTGGTTGCTGCCTCGCTGGTCAGAGAATTAGGCCCTGTAGTCAGTGCCTTGCTATTTGCTGGGCGCGCGGGATCTGCATTAACTGCTGAAATAGGCTTAATGAAAGCGACCGAACAGCTTTCAGGTATGGAAATGATGGCTATTGATCCACTCAGATATACTATCGCACCACGCTTTTTTGCCGGGTTTATTTCACTGCCCCTGTTAGCCGCATTATTTAGTGCAATGGGTATTTTGGGCGGATATCTGGCAGGTGTTGAATTATTACATGTCGATTCTGGTGCCTACTGGTCACAAATGCGTGGCGGGATTGATTTTAATGATGATATTATTAATGGCATTATCAAGAGTGTCATTTTTGCCTGGCTGGTCTCCTGGATTGCTCTATTTGAGGGGTATGATGCCATACCCACATCCGCAGGCATCAGTCGCGCAACCACGCGCACCGTCGTTAACTCTGCTTTTGTTATTCTGGTATTCGACTTTTTATTAACGGCCCTTATGTTTGGAGCAACCTGACTATGCCGAGCAAATCCATTGAAATATTAGTTGGCCTATTTGTGAGTACGTGTATTGCCGCGCTTTTTTTTCTTGCGCTGCAGGTCAGTAATTTTAGTGACTTGCAAGATAATGGTAGTTATACAGTCAATGCACATTTTGAAAATATTGGCGGCCTTAAAGCAAAAGCACTGGTCTCTATGGCCGGTGTTCCTATTGGCCGTGTTAGCGAAATTATTTTTGATGCTGAGAACTATGACGCGCTAGTTAAAATACGTATAGAGGCTCGTTATAATCGTCTGCCTAGTGACACGTCAGCCAGTATTTTAACCTCTGGTCTTTTAGGCGATAAATTCATTGGCTTAACGCCTGGTGGATTAGATGAATATTTACAAGAGGGTGACACAATCGACTTAACCCAATCTGCACTAATACTGGAAAGGTTGATTGGACAACTCCTGTTTAATGCATCTGATAAAGATAAATAATATCATGAGCACGATAGAAGTGATGACATTAACGCCTGCAAATTTTATTATAAAAGGCGATTTGACTTTTGACAGCATCGATAAAAAAAGCATCAATATTTTTAATTTCAAGCAACTCAATTCTGCCAGTACTCCAGTCATTAATGTAGACTTGCAACAGCTGGGTAAAATTGATAGTGCTGGTTTAGCTTTACTTATAGAATGGCTAAAACTTTCCCATCATCATAAAATAGAACTTCGCTTTAACAATATCCCTGCACCGTTATCTGCACTTGCAAAACTAAGCTATCTCACTGATATCGGCTTATTTACAACAAAGAACTCTTAAATTTCATGGATAAATTACTCATAACTGGCGGCAAACAACTGTCAGGTGAACTTATTGTTTCAGGTGCTAAAAATGCTGCATTACCCATATTAGCAGCAACATTACTCAGTGACATACCTGTTATTATTGGTAATATTCCGCATTTACATGATATTACCACCACGATGGAGCTTCTGGGTTGCATGGGGGTGGAGCTATCAGTTGATGAAAAAATAAACATAGAAGTCAATAGCAGTACCATCAAGAAACTGGAAGCTCCTTATGAATTAGTGCGTACCATGCGTTCATCTATTCTTGTTCTGGGGCCTTTACTCGCTCGGTTTGGTAAAGCGGATGTATCACTCCCTGGAGGATGCGCCATCGGCGCAAGACCCGTTAATATCCATTTAGATGGCCTGGCTAAAATGGGCGCAGACATAAAGGTCGAAAACGGCTATATTCACGCTACTGCAACACGCTTAAAAGGTTGCCGTCTGGTGCTAGAGCAAGTGACGGTCACCGGTACAGAAAACCTGTTAATGGCAGCGACACTTGCTAGCGGTACAACGATTATAGAAAATGCGGCACGTGAACCGGAAGTCAATGACCTCGCTAATTTTCTCAATAAACTCGGTGCAAAAATTACTGGTATAGGTACCGATGTGCTGATTATTGAAGGCGTTAAGCGTTTAGGCGTAAAAAATTTACATTACCATATTTTACCTGACCGGATTGAAGCAGGCACCTATCTGGTCGCCGCAGCCATGACGCGTGGCAAAATAAAACTAAAAAAAATCCAGCCTACCTTACTGGATGCTGTGCTAGCTAAACTCAGTGAAGCGGGTGCCAGTATCAGTACAGGTGATGACTGGATAAAACTAGATATGCAAGGTAGGCGACCTAAAGCAGTCTCTATTCGAACGGCCCCCTTTCCCGCTTTTCCTACTGATATGCAAGCACAATTTACTGCAATGAATGCAATTGCTGAGGGTGTTAGTACTATTACCGAAACTGTGTTTGAAAACCGCTTTATGCATGTACAGGAAATGCAGCGTATGGGAGCCAATATAAAACTGGAATCCAATACCGCTATTTGTACCGGTGTAGAAAACCTCACTGCGGCTCCCGTCATGGCGACCGATTTACGTGCCTCAGCCAGCCTGGTGCTAGCGGGACTTGTCGCTAAAGGTGAAACATTGGTAGACCGCATTTACCATATAGATCGAGGCTATGATCATATCGAAGAAAAACTTTCTCAACTCGGTGCGACTATCCGCCGTATTCCACGATAACACAGGTTTTTATTGATGCTAACTATCGCTGTCTCTAAAGGTAGAATATACGATGAAGCACTGCCTTTACTGGCTGATGCTGATATTGTGCCACTTGATGATCCTAAAACCAGTCGCAAGCTGATTCTTAAAACCAATCATGAGGATGTGCAACTGGTGATTATTCGCGCGACGGATGTCCCCACTTTTGTCGAGTATGGTGCGGCAGATCTGGGTATTGCCGGAAAAGATGTACTGATTGAGCATGACTCAGACAACTTGTATGAACCGCTTGATTTAAAAATTGCTTGTTGCAAGCTAATGACCGCAGCACCAACCAATGCGCCAGATATTTCAGGACGAGTGCGTGTGGCAACAAAATATATTAAAACAGCCGAGCGCTATTTTGCCAGTAAAGGCATCCAGGCCGAAATCATCAAGTTATACGGTGCGATGGAACTTGCTCCGATAGTTGGTCTGGCGGACTATATCGTCGATGTGGTTGATACGGGCAACACTTTAAGAGCAAATGGCTTAGAGCCACGCGAATTAATTATGAACATTAGTTCACGATTAGTCGTCAATAAAGCATCAATGAAAATGAAGCACCAGCTTATTCAGCCTTTACTCGACCAATTTGAAAAAACGCTTGCGACAAGATAAACCACTATGACACACACTATCACTCGTCTTAATCACTCTGATGCTGACTTTCAGGCACAACTTCAACAATTACTGGCATGGGAAGAAAGTTCAGATCATCAAGTTCAGCAGCGTGTTTTAGACATTATTGCCAATGTACGTGCTAATGGTGATCAGGCTGTGCTTGATTACACCAATCAATTTGATCAGTGCTCTCTAACTCAGGCAGCGGAACTTGAATTACCCAAAGAACAATTAAAAGTCGCTTGGAATAACTTGCCAAAAGATAAAGCAGACGCACTACAAATTGCTGCCAATCGCATTCGTGTCTATGCTGAAAAGCAAAAAATGGAGTCCTGGGAGTATACTGAATCCGATGGTACGGTATTAGGTCAAAAAATAACGCCACTTGATCGCGTAGGTCTATACGTCCCAGGCGGTAAAGCGGCCTATCCCTCTTCTGTATTAATGAATGCTATTCCTGCCAAAGTTGCAGGCGTGCGTGAACTGGTTATGGTGGTTCCGACACCCCAAGGCATTACTAATGAACTCGTATTGGCAGCTGCCTATCTAGCGGGGGTTGATCGTATTTTTACGATTGGTGGCGCACAAGCTGTTGCGGCTTTAGCCTATGGTACAGAGTCCATTCCTGCCGTCGAAAAAATTGTTGGCCCAGGGAATATCTATGTTGCCACGGCTAAAAAACTGGTTTTTGGTCAAGTAGGTATAGACATGATCGCCGGTCCCTCAGAAATACTGATTATTTGTGATGGTAAAACCGATCCAGACTGGATTGCCATGGACCTTTTCTCACAGGCGGAACATGATGAAGATGCTCAGGCGATTTTATTGTCTGATGATACTGGATTTCTGGATGCGGTCGCACAAAGTATTGATAAATTACTACCCGAAATGGAGCGTGCTGAAATTATTAAAGCCTCTTTATCAGCCCGTGGTGCGCTGATAAAAGTAAACTCCTTAGAAGCAGCAGCTGAGGTTGCAAATACCATTGCCCCCGAACATATTGAACTCTCTGTAGAAGACCCTACAGCACTGTGCAAACATATTCGTCATGCTGGGGCGATCTTTTTGGGACGTTATACAGCCGAAGCTTTAGGTGATTACTGTGCAGGGCCTAATCATGTTCTGCCCACCTCTGGCACAGCACGCTTTTCATCCCCTTTAGGTGTCTATGATTTCCAGAAACGCTCCAGCCTGATATTCTGCTCCGCAGAAGGGGCAAATACGCTGGGTAAAACGGCTTCAATATTGGCGCGTGGGGAGAGTTTAACGGCGCACGCGCGTTCTGCTGAATATCGCTTAAAATAAGGGAGCTGGAAATAAATAATCGTCCAATATTGGGCAGGATTTTTGT
>CAZLLL010000219.1:0-5976 GCA_964560255.1 uncultured Methylomonas sp. | reverse complement strand
TAGCGACGTAACTGTTTCCGCAACGCAGAAGGCGAACAAAAAGACAAGTCAGAATACACACGTTATTTGATTCCCATTCCTAAGTGTGCATCTCCCACCTGCGCCGATGTGAAGCATCGTTCTTGAACCAAAAGGTTCAAGTGGGTGTCTATCTTGCATTTCAGGCTTTCCGCTAGCGGACATGCACACCAGTACAAGAATCGACTCCCGGAGTAAATATAGGTCCAAGAAACACCCACCCCACTGTCGAACGCCGCAGGAGATACACTGTCTATTCTAAACGTTTTTTAATGCACTTTCGATTTTAAAATACATTTTATTCATTTGTTTATATAAATTTGAGGCGATAGGTGTACTGCTTCTCTTGCTTTGCATCAGTTCATGGGTCAGGTTTAACGCGGTAAGCACTGCCACTCGCTCACCAGTAGAAACTTTTCCGCTCAGCCGGATTTCGCGCATTTGTCGCTCCAGTTGCTGAGCTGAAGTAATTAAATCGGCTTGTTCATTCTCGGTGCAGATGATTTTATATTCTTTACCCAGAATTGTCAGCGATACTGTATGTTGTGTGTTCATGAGCCATGTTCCATTGCTTTTAAACGACTAATCATGGCTTCTACGCGGGTGCGAGCGAGGAATGTTTTTTCAACCAGCTTTGCTTTTTCCCTGACTAATTCATCCTGTTTAACTTTTAGTGTGGTATTTTCTTTCTGCACAGCATTGTAGCGTGTGATTAATTCGTCTAGTTTATTTTCCAGTTCATTAATATCAAATGACTGCTTAATTGTACTCATGTTTTACCTATGCTTATAAACCACAAGAAGCTAAATGCTTTGTTGTTGAATAGTGATAACTTAAATATTTATGTTAGCATAAGCAACCCAATAAGTTGTGGTAGTTTATATTTAATTGATTGTTACATTGGTAATAGCGGCTTATTTACTGCTCGAAAGTAAATACTAAAGAGATTGTGGCGGCGGTAATTATTTACATAAGCAACTAATATATAACTATTTTTAGAAAGTTATCATTTTTTTTAAAAGCGCATGAGCTATACAGACCTGAATTCAATTATTTTACAAAAAGAGGCGGCCGATAGTGCAGCTGAGGTGCATGGCGTTGCCGTTGCGATGCTATGTCTTGACCCTAAAACAGAAGTAGGTAGCTGGTTATCAGAAGCGATTTCCAGTGATGCCGACCTGCTAGAAGAGGATAAACTATTATTAATCAATTTATTTGAGCAATCTCAAGCGTTAATGGCAAGTGATGAATTTATTTTTGATTTGTTTCTACCTGATGAACAAGACCCTGTAAATCATCGTAGTCTGGCATTAATGCAGTGGTGTCAGGGGTTTTTGTTTGGTATGGGACGCATACAAACAAATAACGAGTGGCCCGGCGATGTAGCAGAAATTTTAAAAGATATCATTGAATTTACTAAACTTGAGACCGGTATAGACACTGATGATGAAGAGGCAGAAAGTGCACTAATGGAAATTCAGGAATATTTACGGGCTTCTGTCATGCTTATTCGCAGTGAGTTGCAAGATGAAAATACCAGTAATACGGCACATTAGGAACAGAGTATGATAGCAAGTGAATTCAAACAACGCCGTGAACAGCTCATGCTTCAAGTTGGAAAAGGTAATATTGCCATTATTGCCAGTGCGGATACCCGAACCCGTAATCGGGATGTTGACTACCCTTTCCGTCAGGACAGTGATTTTTATTATTTAACCGGGTTTATGGAAGCAGATGCTTTGGCCGTATTTATACCAGAGCGTGAGCAAGGAGAATACATTCTTTTTTGTCAGGAATTTGATGAAAAAAAAGCCCTTTGGGAAGGGGCTCATGCAGGGTTAGAGGGCGCAACGCGTGAGTATGGGGCAGATGATTCTTTCCCTATCAGTGATTTAAGCGATATTTTGCCAGGCTTACTAGAGAACAAGCATAAGGTTTTTTATCCCATGGGACGTGATCCTGATTTAGATCATCATTTAATGGAATGGATTACTCATATTCGCAGCCAGACTCGTTCTGGCATTAATGCGCCGGGTGAACTGGTCTCTCTTGAACACATTCTACATGAAATGCGTTTAATCAAGAGTGCCGAAGAAGTTAAGTTAATTCAACGCGCAGTTGATATTTCAGCAAAAGCACATATTCGTGCGATGCGTACTTGTAAAGCCGGTCGTTTTGAATATCAGCTCGAAGGTGAGATCATACATGAATTGATTGATAATGGTTTTCGTGCGGTGGCTTACCCTTCCATTGTTGCGGGAGGGGATAATGCCTGTATTTTGCACTATACAGAAAATAAAGCATTACTCAATAACGGGGATTTATTATTGATAGATGCGGGGGCAGAATGTGATCACTATGCGGCTGATATTACTCGAACCTTTCCTGTCAATGGTAAATTTTCGAGCGAACAAAAGTTACTTTATCAGCTGGTGTTAGATGCACAATTGGCTGCGATTGAAGAAGTAAAACCCAATGTTCCCTGGAATAATGCACATGATGCCTCAGTAAAAGTATTAACGAAAGGTTTAGTTAGGCTGGGTTTATTAACAGGCGATATTGACAAATTAATCGAAGATGACGGTTATAAAATATTTTATATGCACCGTATTGGGCATTGGTTAGGTATGGATGTACATGATGTGGGTGATTATAAAATTAATGATGAATGGCGTGCTTTAGAGCCAGGTATGGTGTTAACAATTGAGCCTGGGCTTTATATTCCAGAGGATTGTGAAACGGTAGACGACAAATGGCGGGGTATCGGCATTCGTATCGAAGATGATGTGCTGGTTACCGAGCAAGGCTGCGAGGTCTTAACACATGCTATACCTAAAACAATTGCAGAAATAGAAGCTGTTATGGAGGGCGCTTAGGAATGGGAATTGCACAAGTTATTTGATTCCCATTCCTTAAGAGCGGGCTTTAGTCCGCAAGTCTCTGTTTTTGGCTTATAGGTTCAGGCTATAAACTTAGGGAGATGAAAACAAATAATCGTCCAATATTGGACGATTATTTATTTCCAGCTCCCTTACGATGGATCATCCGAGAATACAGCTTCAGGAGAAGGTTTTTTCGTATCCTATTTAAATTCCCTGGTAACTCTAAGTCATGAAAACAAAATATTATTTTATTTCAATAGATTATGTTTTTACATTTACCCTATGACCGAGTTTTACCAGGGAATTTAAACAGGACACGCTTCAACTCCCATTTTACAGAGGGGGATCTGAACGGTTACATTGCATCTACTTGAACCAATACCTTCGCCAGTTTTGATTTGTGCCAAAAACATCAATTTTCGATCTATGTAAATCAATAGTTTACATGTTAAAAATTTGACAAAATGAGCATGTTTTTACTTTGGCGAAGGTGTTGCTTGAGCTTTAATATAGTATATTTATTTTTTATAAATGAAAAATATTTATCTAAGAAACTATAGGTAGCTACGTTTTTCGAACTTAGAAATCATGAAAAGCATGAAGAAAAATAACCATGGAGAGTTTTTAAGATGAAGCAAGATTATGATGTCCTTATTGTGGGGGGTGGCCTTGCAGGAAATTGCCTGGCTTTGGCACTACAGCAGAGTGATTTAAAGATAGCTATTGTCGAAGCCAGTACACGCGAGCAATTGCGTGATTCGCCAGCTGGAGACCGAGCTCTGGCACTGGCGAGTGGCACTGTGATCATGCTGGATGCATTAGGTGTGTGGCAAAGAGCAAAGTCGGCTGCAACAGCGATTGAACAAATACATATTTCTGATCAAGGGCATTTTGGTAAAACCAGACTCTCAGCTACCAAAGAAGGAGTGGCAGCATTAGGCTATGTAATTACAGCGCGTGACTTGGAAAATGCTGTTGCAGATCTGGTTGAGCAGGCAGGTATTGACTTGATGAATTCTGCCCGAGTGATGGGAATTGCAGCGGATGATTCATTAGCGCATATAAGTTTAAAACAAAATCAGGATTCACTTAATTTATCGGCCAAATTAGTCGTAGGTGCTGATGGAGGGCAGTCGTCGGTCAGAAAGCTGCTAGGGATTGAACAATCCGTTATGGACTATCGACAAACTGCAATAGTGACCACAATAAAAACAGCTGAGAAGCATGATAATATTGCGTATGAACGCTTTACTTCCTCAGGCCCTTTAGCTTTACTACCCTTTAAAGATGAGTATGCAGTGGTCTGGACACGCAGTACAGAGGAAGCCGAGCAACTTATTCTGGATAGTGATGCGGTATTTATAGCAAATTTGCAAGCGTGTTTTGGTTATAAATTAGGGCAATTTACTTTAACGGCAGCTCGAAGGTCTTTTCCTTTAAGCCTGATCCGTGCGAACAGTATGTATTCAGGGCGAGCTGTGATTATTGGAAACGCTGTACATCAACTCCACCCAGTCGCTGGGCAGGGGTTTAATTTGGGCTTAAGAGATGTGGTACAGCTAGCCGAGATGATTTTAAAGGCAACAGAACAAGCTGATGATATAGGTGCACAACGACTACTGGAGCAATATGCTCAGCAGCGACAAAAAGATCACGATACGGTGATTAATTTTACCGATAGTGTGGTAAAACTATTTTCTAATCAATGGATTTCCTTTGCTGCCGCTAGAAATGCCGGCTTGGCTCTATTAGATTTTGTACCTGGCGCAAAGCAGCAATTAGCGCGTTATGCAATGGGCTTAAATACGCGGATGCCGAATATTAGTCAACGGAGGCAGCCAACATGAGTGAGAAATATGCAGTGATTGTCGTTGGTGGCGGAATCGTGGGAGCGACGGCAGCTTGTGCATTGGCACAAGCGGGCATAGATGTGGCTTTATTGGATACTCGAAATCCTGAGCGAGAATGGCCTGTAGAAACTATGGATATCCGTGTTTCTGCATTAACTCGCGCATCACAAAATATTTTGCAGGCTGTGGGAGCATGGGAGGATATGTTACAGCTAGGAGTCGGTGCGTATGATCATATGCATGTCTGGGATGCTGACAGTACTGGTGTGTTGCATTTTGACGCTGGCGAGACTGAGTTTGCTGAATTAGGGCATATCGTTGAAAATCGTGTGACTATCGCAGCACTATGGAATAAGCTAGAGCAACTTGAAGCAGCCAGTATTATGTGTCCTGCAAAAGTTGCCGATTTTCAAAATAATGCTTCAGGTGCTAGCGTTATATTAGATAATGGACAGGAGCTAGTCGCCAATGTGGTGATTGCTGCTGATGGTCGAGATTCCGCTTTACGCCAGATGACGGGTATTCAGACAACGGGGTGGGAATATAAGCAAGATGGCTTGGTGGCGACAATTAGCAGTGAAAAAAATCATCAATTTACGGCATGGCAACGGTTTTTGCCGGAAGGCCCCTTGGCTTTTTTGCCACTGAGAAATGGCCAATGTTCAATTGTCTGGACACTCAGCCATCAGACGGCGCAAGAGTATCTGGCTTTATCAGATAAGGATTTTTTACAAGCCCTGGGACATGCTTCTGAGAATGTGTTAGGTAACATGCTTGATGTGGGGCCGCGTGGTGCTTTTGCTTTGCGCTTTCAATATGCTCGACAATATATAGCTGAGCATTTTGTTTTAATCGGTGATGCCGCACATGCGATGCATCCTTTAGCAGGGCAGGGGGCAAATGCTGGACTATTAGATGCTGCGGCAATAGCAGAGCTGATTATAAAAGCTGACGAAGCGGGTCGGCCGATTGGCAGTCATAAATTATTGCGTCAGTATGAACGCTGGCGTAAAGGCGATAATCTTGCCATGATGAGTAGTATGGATGTCATCAATAAGATGTATACTGCCCAGAATAAAGGTTTTCGCCAGTTGCGGGGAGCAGGAATGAGCTGGATAAACCAGAGCACTTGGTTAAAGAATTATTTTAATCGGTATGCGATGGGATTAAGGGATGATTTACCTACACTTGCGCGTAGAGTTATATCGGCGTGTTAAACGAAAAGA